>CABGHH010000126.1 GCA_902158745.1 Candidatus Methanolliviera sp. GoM_asphalt | reverse complement strand
TCGTTTAAATGGTAAGACACCTTAACTTCCCTTCATGAAGCCACTTAGGATTCATAATCTTCGAGGGATATTATTTTCCCTCCTTCTCCTTTGATAGTTCCTCTTTGCCTCTCTCATATGCCTGCAGTCTCTCATCAGCTCCAGACAAACCCTCTTTTGCTTTTTTCTTCAAAAAATCTTGAGCTTTGCTTGCCTTCTGTCTCCTCTTTGCTTTCTTTATCTTATCTTCAATTTCCTTCCTTATCTCTCCAGACCAATTCAAATTTAGCTCCTTCATTTCTTGGTACATTTCCTCGGGAACCTTTATGGATATTGTCTTCATGTTACTTTAAATGGTGTTTTCAATATTTATAACTTTTCCCCTCTTTTTGGCAATTAAGAGATACAATCGCTCAAAATTTGAGAGGAAATGATGTGTCAGCTATTTATACTGGAAAATTTATACTGGAAACAGGAATTGAAATAAAAAAAGGAGATGAAAAGATGCGATATCTATCGATAATCTTGGTTGGACTACTTATCCTTGGGACGATGGTAATGGGGACATATGTCGGTGAAGGATCTACGCCTCCATTAAGCGATATTTTGGATAGGGCGAAAGGCATCACCTCCGTGAAGTATGATATGGTGATGGAGGTACCGGGAGTCCCAACCACAACGACAAAGGTATGGATGAAGGGGGATGACAAGATCAGGATGGAAATGGCCGTGGGAGGGATGACTGTAATCACAATATTGAACGGAGATACGATGTATATGTATTACCCGAAGCGGAATATGGCAATGAAGATGGATACCAGCGAGGCTCCAGAATCAGCCGCAGAAGAGGTCGGGTCCATCGGAAAATATAAACCAAAGGTTATCGGTACTGAGACGATGGACGGAAAAATTTGCACCGTCGTTGAGTATGTCACCCCCGAAGGAAGAACGAAGATGTGGATATGGCAGAAACACGGGCTTCCCGTCCGGGTGGAGACGACGACTGAGGGTGGTACAACAATAATAGAGTATAAGAACATACAATTCGGTAAGATCCCAGACAGCATGTTTAAACTGCCCGCGGGAGTGAAGATAATGGATATGCCGGAGTGGGGATAGGAAAATAATGATGATAGACAAGGCAAAAAGTACAAAGACAAAAAGTGGGTAAAAAGCGGGCATAAAAAGAGATGAGAAGTTGTATATCCTAATAATGATGTAATAAAAATAAAGAGGGGAAGAACGAGAAGAATATTTGCGCTGGGTTGGACATGCAAGGAGGGAGTGGTTTATGCTATAGTAGCGTTTGAAGGTCCGAACGGTATGGAAGCTTGTGTACGGGCTATTCACAATAAGTCCGAATTTACTAAGGTAGGAAAGGAGGATATGGATTCGAAAAAAAGTATTATGGGACATACCACAAGAACAAAACATATTTGCGGTGAAAGGTATGGAGGGATATTTACATTTAGTGAGTGATCAAGAAATTGGGCTTCTGCGAATAAAACATACTTCGATCCAATGATCAATTCGTTCAAGGTCCTGTAAATTCTGGAGGTAAAAATAATACAGGTCAACCGTGAAGTGGAAATATTATATATCTGAAGGTGCATAAAAGTAAAAAGGAGGTAAAAATGACTAAAATTCAACGGGTTTGGATGAGAACGTGGCTGGGCTTCTCTGTTACGTCTTGGGATGGATACTCTATATCGATTGGTGGATCGTCTCTCCGATAATAGGGATAATTAGCGTGATACTCTGGATCGTACTGATGTTAAAGGTGTACCAGGGAGAGCGCTGGAAGGTTCCGGTTGCCGGGGATTTCGCGGAGAAGAATATGCATATGGTTGGATAAAAATATCTTGGGTCGTGGCGTGCGTTACCGAGAGCAGATAGAAATCCAGACGCGCGCCAAAGACTATCTTACTTTTACTATCAGATTTTACCGGTTATTCGTGTAAGGATTATAGAGATCGTATTTGTCCCTAGTGGGAGACGTAACTAAAAAAGAAGGGGTCGGACTGATCGTTCGAAATAAAAACAATATAAAAGTTTTTGAATGAGATTACTATTCTTTCCAACCATGAGTCGGATAGGTGTGGGCGTTCTGGTCTCTGGCAGGGGGACAGATCTTCAATCTATAATAGATGCCTCAGAAGAGGGGAAGATAGATGCAGATGTAAAGGTGGTCATAAGCAATAAAAAAGATGCCTATGCTTTAAAAAGGGCAATAAAACATGGTATCAACGATGTTTATGTAGAAACGAAGGGGAGAGAAAGAGAAGAATACGAAGCGGAGATGGACAGGATTTTGAGGGATTATGGGGTTGATCTGGTTGTTGGTGCCGGATGGATGAGAATTCTGACCCATTTTTTCGTGGGAAGATGGAGAGGAAGATTGATCAACATTCATCCATCGTTATTGCCATCTTTTGCGGGGACAGATGGCCCGGGAGACGCTTTTGGATATGGCGTAAAGATCGCGGGATGCACCACCCATTTCATGAGTGAAACGGTGGATCGTGGTCCGATAATTTTGCAGGCGGCCATTTTGGCGAGAGAGAAAGACACAGAAGAAAAATTGGCTCAAAGAATCCTGGATGCCGAGCATCAGATCCTGCCGAGAACGATCGATCTTTTTTCTAAGAAGAGGCTCATCATCGAGGAAGAAAAGGTGAGGATACTTCCCGGAGATTCATGGAAAGAGAAATATCCCGTGATTCCAGACGTCTTATACAGTGAAGGATATTGATTGGCTCTTCTCTCTGAGAAGATTCGGAATCAATCTTGGGCTCGAGAGAATAAAGAAACTATTGGAAAGGATGGAGCATCCCGAAAAAAATTATGATATCATTCACATCGGAGGAACAAATGGGAAGGGGTCTGTCTGCACATTCATAGGATCCGTCCTCAGTGAGTCGGGCTATAAAACCGGAGTTTATACTTCTCCATCACTAAAAATAGAAGAGAGATTTGCGATAGACGGGAAGAATATCTCCAGGGAAGATCTTTTGGGGATAATAGGCGAGATAAGGCATCATGCAGAAGAGCTGGGCGCGACATTT
Source organism: Candidatus Methanolliviera sp. GoM_asphalt (assembly GCA_902158745.1). Classification (GTDB taxonomy): domain Archaea; phylum Halobacteriota; class Methanoliparia; order Methanoliparales; family Methanoliparaceae; genus Methanolliviera. The sequence continues at coordinate 2,178 of CABGHH010000126.1, read as the reverse complement.
TTTGAGGTTGCTACGGCGATCGCGCTTAAATATTTTCAACTAGAGAGAGTAGATTTTGCGGTTTTAGAGGTGGGGCTTGGAGGGCGGTTTGATGCAACGAACGCCGTTAAACCGATCGTTTCAGTAATAACTAACGTATTTAAGGATCATACAGATATATTGGGAAACGAGATAAGTGATATCGCGTTTGAGAAGGCTGGTATCATAAAAGAAGGGGTGCCCGTCATAACCGGCTGTGCGGGGGATGCGCTCGAAGTGATAAGAGATGTTGCAGAAGAGAGAGGAAGTGAAGTTAGGTTAAGAAAAGGATTTAAAAGGCTTTATTTTGGAAAAGAATTTCAAATATTTGAAATAGACGGATACAGATTAAAGACGGGGCTCTTGGGTGAGTATCAGGGAGAAAATTTGTCTTTGGCGCTGGGTGTAGCTGATTATCTCAAAGAAATGGGCTATACGATAAAAGAAGAAGCTAGGGTAAGGGGTGTTGAAGAGGCTAAGATTAATGGGAGGTTGGAATTTATCGAAGACATTCTCTTGGACGGGGCACACAATCAAAAAGGTATGGAAGTTCTATTTAAAACGTTAAGAGAGTTCGATTATGAAAGACTCATCTTAATCCTTGGAATCCTTGCCGATAAAGAGATCGACGAAATGATCTCGGAGATTCATGCGGATATTGTCATAACGACGAGGTCTAAAAATCCCAGAAGCGCGAATCCAGAGAAGATCGCAGAGAAATTCAAAGAATGCAAGGAGATATTTATCACAAGAGATATTGAGGAGGCGATTGGATTGGCAAAAGATATTGCGTCCAAAGGAGACCTTATCTGTGTGACTGGATCGTTGTACCTTGTTGGGGAGGCAAGAGGAATACTTTATGGGTGTTAAAAAAATTTCTTTTGGGGGGAGGACATTGATAATGGGAATCTTAAATGTTACTCCTAACTCCTTTTACGAAGGTGGAAGATTTCTCGACGCTGAAGAAGCGTTGGAACACGGATTAAAACTCGTCGAAGAAGGAGCTGACATCATAGATATCGGTGGAGAATCCACGCATCCGGGAGCTCTTCCCGTTTCTGCAGAGGAAGAGGAGAGGAGGATATTACCCGTCATAAGAGGACTTAAAAACGAGATAGACGTGCCAATATCTGTTGATACGTACAAGGCAGAGGTTGCGGAGGCAGCGATAAAAGCGGGGGCGTCGATGATAAACGATATAAGTGCACTAAGATTTGATGAGAAGATGGTTAGAGTGGCGGCAGAATATGATGTAGCAGTCTCTTTGATGCACATGAAGGGCACCCCGAGGGATATGCAGTCCAATCCTTATTATGAAGACGTGATGGGTGAGATAATATCTTTTTTGAAGGAGAGAATAAAATATGCATTGGATAATGGAATTTCTGAGAATAAAATTGTGATCGATCCTGGAATAGGATTTGGGAAGAGAACTGGGAGAGAAATAGAAGATAATTGTATAATATTAAGAAGGCTCAAGGAATTAAAGTCGTTTAAGAAACCTATTTTGGTCGGAACATCCAGAAAAACGTTCATAGGGAATATATGTAATAAACCTCTCCCGGAAGAAAGATTGGATGGTAGTTTGGCCACGGTGGCGATTGCAGTAGCAAACGGCGCTGATATTGTGAGGGTCCACGACGTCAAAGAGACTAAATCTGTGGTGGCTATGGTGGATGAGATAGTAAGATAATGGAAAAATTTGGCATGAGAGAGGGTAATCTCATACAGATATTTATAGTAGAAGGCTAAGACTGGTGAAAATTGAAAAAGAATAGTATAGTTAATGACATAAATAATTGATTATATCCAAGTGGAATCTCTTGGTACGGTAATATCTCGATATTCTCCTCTTTAGCTCTTCAAAGGAAGGTGGATAGGTAGAGCCTACGATACAGTCTTTACTTTGTCTCCAGCATTCCTCAACTGCATTGAACTCCGGGGAACATTTTGGGAACAGAACTGGAAGGATAGAATCTTTATTCTTTTCAAAGAACTTCTTTACACCTTCCGATTGTCGGAAGAGTTGTTTTCCACCCAGGGATAGAGAACCAAAGAGAAATGTCTTCTTATGAGATCCAGTTATCTTTATTCTCGGTTTGCTTCCTTTCAATGCCCATACCTTTTTGATTTTAGCACCGTAGATGAAGACGGATTCGT
>CABGHH010000125.1 GCA_902158745.1 Candidatus Methanolliviera sp. GoM_asphalt | reverse complement strand
TCTTATACCGAGCCCACGAACATAAGCGCTGGGGATCACGTTATTCTGCATGTAAGGGTAAGGAATGTGGGTTCAGAGGAAGGAGAATCTGTTAGCGTTAGGGTAACAGGGGAAGCAGATGTGCCTTTTGATTACGATGTGACGAGCGATCACGTGGGTAATTTGAAGGTGAATGAGACAGGCGATGCGATATTGGAGTTCGATGTGGATGAAGATGCACCGAAGAAAATATACCAGCAGGGTCTGGAGATAAGGTGCACTGGAGACCGCGACTTAGGAGATGATAGGGTATATACCTTCAATAAGCAAATTCGGTTAGAAGTGACGTCAAGCAGTTCAGGAAGTTCTTCTATTCCGGGATTTGAGGCTTTATTCTCACTTCTCGTTCTTCTCCTCGTTTTCTTTTTTATCGAACTAAGAAAAAAGGAGAAAGAAAGATGAAAGCAAAAAATGAGGGAAGAACGGATAGGATGAAATAATGCGGCATTATAAGAAGATAATCATAGCGGCACTGATAATAACGGTATTTTTAGGTTTAGGCTATGGCGTGACCGAGCTGCTTTCTCAAAGTAGCAGGGGGATGGAAATACCAAAGGATTTACCTGCTTTTGTTTTGCAAGAGCAAGTAGCGAGCAAATTCGGCGGAGAAGAAACGATATTTATAGCAGTTTGCCTGGACGAGGAAACCACCGCGGAAGATATACCAAGGGATATAAGGGATCCAAAAGTGGTAGAATCGGTAGTTGAATTGCACAAACGGCTTGAGAATGAAACATCTATTGAAAGAGTTCAGTCAATTGCTCCTCCATTTAAAGAAGTGGTACCAGATGATTTGGAAAGAGTGGGAAAAGTTTTATCTGGAAATTTCACATCGTCACAGTTAGAAGGATTTATTAACCGTGATTTCAGCATTATGCTGATAAAAGTTAGTCCAATAGCAGGATTAAGTGGAGAGGAGGTGGAGAAAGTAACTGAACTAATACAGGATGATATAGATTCTGTTACAAAGCCAGCAGGTGTGAAATATAGAATAACGAGTATTGATCCTCAGACACATGAAATGATAGAGGATCAATTTCCGGGTAGCTTGCGCAAGTTAACCATAGTAGTGGAAACAAAGCCAAGATATGCAAATTCAGAAGAAATAAGGGATATCCGCGACCCAGAGGTATTGAGATACGTTGATTTGCTCGCCGAGAGAGCAAAGCTTGTTCATGGTGTAGTGAGTGCCGAGAGTGCGGCGGATGTTATAAAAGAAGCGAATGATGGTCAAATACCAAATTCGTTGAGAAGTGTCATGGCGCTCTTGGAAAGGTTAGAGAAAGATAAAATCATGGAGCAAAGGATAAGCAATTATATTAGCGAAGACCGTTCTATGACGCTGGTAAGGCTGAACATATTAGAGGATGTGGATGCGGAGGAGATAGTAGAAGAGTTAAAGGAAGTAATAAATATAGAGAGCCCCCCGGGTATATCTGTGGACATTACTGGCGGTCCCGTGATAGAGGTAACGATGAAAGAACTCGCATAGTCAACCGTCGGAAGGGATAAAGGTAATGAATGGGTTGCCCTTTACAATCCCTCTAATGAAAGCGTGTAGACATAGGAAACGGGGTTTTAGAAAGCGCAGATGGCGAAAGAGAAACTATCCCTGAAGGCACTACCTTTACCCCTTCGCTTATTATGTCTATATCCCGCCTTATCTGTGGTTGGATAACAGCGATGATGCGATAACATTGAGGGATTCAAAAGGGGAAGAAGTAGATAAAACCCCTGAGGTAAGTGATAAAGAATATAATGATAATCTTTGTTGGATGCGTGAAGATTCAGGATGGGTCTTTGGGATTAAGGAGTTGGAAAAAGGAAAAATAAGAAGGGGACTTGTTAAAAATGTGCATGATGGGGATACGATAGATATTTCTTTTGGGATTTACGGTATTCGGAGGATAAGATTAGTTGGAGTTAATACTCCTGAACTTGGAACTCAAGGAGGGGAAGAGGCAAAAGAGTTCGTTAATAAAACATGCTTATTGGAAGTGATTGAGCTTGATGTAGATGATGAAAAGCAATATGATCCTTATTGCAGGATATTGGCTGTTATTTACGTGAATGGCACAAATCTAAATAAGGAGCTGTTAAGGAAAGAATATGCTGCGAAAATTCACACATTGAAGGCGTATCTCCGGGAAAATTGCTGACCCTCTGGGCGATCAACAGGGTCATTGACCCTGAGAGTGCCACCCAACTGGAACGCTGGGTACCCACTACGGATCTCCCTTATCTGGCTGGGATTCCGGCTGAGGAATTCACAAAGGGTGCGTTTCTCTCAGCACTCGATTTTGTATGCATGGATGACCATGCCATTGGACGTGTCGCTGATCTGAGTGCTGGACTGGACGATGCACTCTACCAAAAATGGCGCCATGACCATCCTTTTCCCCCGGGAGATAAAGAAACTTTAGCTTATGACCTTACGACCGTGCTATTCTTTGGGGTTAGTTGTCCTCTGGCGGAATTGGGATACAACCCTGAGATGATTCGCCGTCGCCAGGTGAATCTCGCAGTGCTGGTATCAAAGCATGATAAACATCCCATTGCGCATTTTGTCTACAATGGAAGCCGTCACAGTGCATCAACCGTAAAGAATCTACTCGCTCGCTTGAACGCCGTCTCCATAGAGCTAGGCACACTGATTTGGGATCGCGGCAATGTATCCAGGAGATACGTGGAAATGGTGGAAGATATGAGGTGGAAATTAATATGTGGCATACCAAAGACGTCCAAAGAGGCAAAGGAAATCATCAGTATAATGAAATAAAGACATTGTACCTTAACGTAACGAAGGCGATAACGGATACTTTGATGGAAATCGGCATGAAAGAGATACTTAAAGAGGAAACGCGCCTCGCAGATTGTCTGAAAATGTAGGTGGCACATCTTCGCTAAACAGGTAGAAGACACTATAACTTCATTGCCAGACAACGAAAGAAAAATATTTGAAGAGATGCAAAAGAATCCCAAGATTACTGCTGAAGAATTATCAAAGATGCTCAGTATAAATCTTAGAAACACAAAGAAGAACATTGAAAAAATCAAGGAAAAAGGGCTGATTAAAAGAGTTGGTTCCCGGAAAGCAGGATATTGGGCTGTTGTGAGAAAATGACAACAAAATTCAAGGATATTGAAGTAGGATTGAGTCCTGATAAGCCAAAAAGCAAAAATCAACGATATAAAACCACAAAGAAAGGTCTTAGATATTAGGGTAACTAAGTTAGTACTCAAGTAAGATAAATAGTTTATTGCGGTTTTTAAGAGAAAAGAACTTGAAAAGAATTGGGTGGTAAGGTGGGTGAAAAGTTGGTAGAAAGGTTGGTAGAAAATTAAGTAAAAATCAGGTCAAAATTTTAAAACTCATGCTGGAAAACAAATATATCAGTAAAAAGGAAATCTCTGAAAAAATTGGTATCAGCACAACTGCTGTTGATAAGAATTTAGATAAACTAAAACAAGCAGGCATTATTAAAAGAATAGGCCCTGCTAAAGGCGGGCATTGGGAAGTGAAAGAATAAGTTATTAGGGGTGAGGCAAATGGTTAAAGAAAGGAACAATAAAAATGCCAAATAACTATGCGCATTTGGGCTTTGAACAAAAACTCTGGAAAGCAGCAGACAAATTAAGAAGCAATATGGATGCCGCCGAGTATAAACATGTAGTATTGGGTTCGATTTTTTTAAAGTACATCTCGGATTCTTTTGAGGAGCGACACGAGCAGTTGCAAGAGCAGGTAAGCGAGGGTGCTGACCCAGAAGACCATGATGAATACCGCATGGAAAACGTATTCTGGGTTCCCGGTAAAGCAAGGTGGAGTTATCTGCAAAAGAACGCTAAACAGCCAGAAATAGGAAAAATAATTGACGATGCAATGGAGTTGATTGAGAAGGAAAATCCCACATTAAAAGGAGTTTTACCAAAAGATTATGCTCGTCCGACTTTAGATAAAAGAAGGTTGGGCGAATTAATTGACCTTATCGGGACAATTGGCTTGGGAGATTATGAAAGCAGATCAAAAGACATTCTTGGCAGGGTATATGAATATTTTTTAGGCGAGTTTGCAAGTGCAGAAGGAAAAAAAGGCGGACAGTTCTACACGCCAAAAAGTATTGTTAGAGTTCTTGTTGAGATGATTGAACCGTATAAAGGCAGGGTTTATGACCCTTGTTGTGGTTCAAGCGGAATGTTTGTCCAGAGTGAAGGATTTATACGTGCGCATAACGGACGGATTGACGACATTCATATTTTTGGGCAGGAGTCAAATCCTACAACATGGAAACTCAGCAAGATGAACCTGGCTATTCGTGGGATTGACGGGAATATTCAACTTGGAGATAGTTTCCATAATGATTTGCATAAAGACCTGAAAGCGGATTTTATACTTGCTAATCCGCCATTTAACATGAGTGATTGGGGCGGAGAGCATCTAAGGGATGATGCAAGATGGAAATATGGCGTGCCGCCAGTAGGCAATGCTAACTTTGCCTGGGTGCAGCATAAGATACATCATCTCGCTCCGCATGGAATAGCAGGTTTTGTTCTGTCAAATGGTTCAATGAGTTCTAACACTTCAAACGAAGGAGAAATCAGGAAAAATATCGTTGAAGCTGATTTGGTTGACTGCATGATTGCTCTGCCTTCCCAACTGTTTTACAACACTCAAATTCCTGCCTGCCTCTGGTTTATTTCCAGAGACAAGACAAACAACAAATTCAGAGATAGAAGCGGAGAAATCCTGTTTATTGATGCTCGTAATATGGGTGAAATGATTGACAGAAGACACAGGGAATTAACTGATGAAGAGATTAAGAAAATATCAGGCACTTATCATGCCTGGAGAGGCGAAGGCGGAAAATATGAAGACGTTCTTGGATTTTGCAAGTCCGCAACCCTAAAAGAAGTAAGAAAACATGAACACATCCTGACCCCTGGACGGTATGTTGGTTTTCCCGAAGAGGAAGATGACGGGATACCATTTGAAGAAAAGATGAAAGAATTAACCGCTAAGCTTAAAGAGCAAATGGAAGAAGGTAAGAAGCTTGATGAAGAGATAAAGAAAAATCTTAAAAAAATTGGGTTTAAGGTGTAGAATGAGACTAATACCTAGAGGATTATTCAAAGAGAGAAAGGATAATACCCGTTCAGAAAAAGATTATTTTAGTCAAGATATTAGAACAAAAATCTTAATGTTGTTCAATGATTTTGATCTGAATCAATTAGA
>CABGHH010000124.1 GCA_902158745.1 Candidatus Methanolliviera sp. GoM_asphalt | reverse complement strand
TGACACGAGAGACCACATAAATGTGAAGGCTATAAAGAAAATGAAACTATTTCCAAAGGACTCTGTTCTATTCACAAAGAGTGGAATGTCTATTCTCTTAAATCAGAGAGCAATCTTGGAAAGGGATATGTATGTAGTAAATCATATTGGAGTTTCTATACCGTTAGGCGGAGTTTCTACCAAGTGGTTATATTACTGGCTTAAAACGATTGACTTTAAAAATTTGACACATGCAACAACACTTCCATCGCTTCGATTATCAAAAGTGCGAGAGATTTCTATCCCTTTCCCTTCTCTCCCCGAACAACACCGCATCGTAGAAGAGATCGAACGCCGCCTCTCCATAGTCGATGAAACAGAAAAAACCGTAGAGCAGAGCCTAAAACAATCCGAAAGACTGCGCCAGTCCATCCTAAAAAAGGCATTTGAAGGTAAATTAGTGCCGCAGGACCCCACGGATGAACCTGCATCTCTTCTTTTGAAGAGAATAAAAGAAGAGAAGACAAAACATGAAGCAGAAAAAAGAAGAAGAAAAGATACTAAAAGAAAAAGATCAAAAGGAGAATATGAACAGAAGAGATTGATATAAATGGCAAACGAACCAGCAACGATCGTACAAAAGACATGGAACTATTGTAATGTCTTGAGAGATGATGGCGTAAGTTACGGCGACTATGTAGAGCAGTTGACCTATCTCCTATTCTTAAAGATGGCAGATGAACAGACGAAGCCACCATTTAACAAACCCTCGAACATTCCAAAGGATCTCGACTGGCAGAGCCTTCTTGAGCTCATCAACCAGGAGACCTGGGTAGGTCTGGATATCGATGTAAAAGGAGAGATCTATGAGGAATTATTACAGAAGAATGCAGAGGATACAAAGAGCGGTGCTGGACAATAGTTCACTCCAAGACCGCTTATCAGGGCTATAGTAGCGGTTGTAAAACCAAAGCCAGAGACGACGATCTGCGATCCTGCCTGCGGAACCGGTGGTTTTCTTCTGGCAGCTCATGATTACATATCAAAGAATTATCAACTTGATAAAGAGCAGAAGAAGTTCCTCAAGTATTCCACATTCAAAGGAAAGGACATTGTTGATGCAGTTGTTCGACTGTGCGTAATGAATCTCCATCTTCACGGCATTGGTGGAGAAGAAAACCCTATCGAGGTTGGCGATTCCCTTATCTCTGATCCTGGAGCCGATTCGATATGGTGCTCACCAATCCACCATTTGGAAAAAAGAGCAGCATCACAATCGCCAATGGTGAAGGAAAGGCAGGCAAGGAATCTTTAGTATATGAAAGAGAGGATTTCTGGGCAACCACTTCAAACAAACAGCTAAACTTCCTTCAGCATGTAAAGACCCTTCTAAAGATAAACGGAAAGGCCGTCATCGTCGTGCCCGACAACGTTCTCTTTGAGGGTGGTGCTGGAGAGACTATCAGAAGAAAACTGCTTCATGAATGTGATGTTCACACGCTTTTGAGATTGCCAACCGGCGTATTTTACGCACAAGATGTAAAGGCAAACGTGCTCTTCTTCGATAGAAGACCTGCGAGCGAAAAACCCTGGACTCAAAGATTATGGATATACGATTTGAGAACGAACAAGCACTTCACTTTGAAAACAAATCCTCTGCGATATGAAGACCTTCAGGACTTCATAAGATGTTATAATCCCGAGAACTGCTTAGAAAGGAAAGAATCCGAGAGATTCAAAGCATTCACCTATGACGAACTCATGAAGAGAGATAAGGTGAGCCTCGACATATTCTGGTTGAAGGATGAAAGCCTTGAAGATTCGGAGAATCTTCCAGATCCGGACTTGCTTGCGAGGGATGTTTCAGAGAATCTTGAATCTGCATTGGAACAGTTCAGCACGATTTATGAGGATTTGGGGAAGTAATATTGAGATCGTAACATCGTCCACGAACTTCTCTATATCCATTTTAAATATCCTTCCCTTTTGCCTCTCGACTGGAAAAAGAATTCAGCGGTATTATCATTACTTGGATCACGTCTCCCTCCTTTATTCCCATCGCCTCTGCCTCGGGATCGGGGATGGTTATACGATTCTGTTTTCCCACCCGTACCTTAAACAAAGAGTTTCCGCGGACAAAATCAATAACAGCACTACTTATCTCGCCTCTAACTTCTTTGATTGCTCCAGCAAGCCCGAGATCGATCCGTGATGTTAGACGTTCGCTAAAGTTTTTCAAGTCTATGACTCGGAAACGATGAAATAGGATCAGATAAGAATAGAAAGATAGATTTATGATAAAAAAAACAGATACAAAATAGAAAGGTGCAACTTGATGAAAAGGATAGAATACGAGCCATGCAGCGTCAAAGACCTATTGAAGGAGATGAAGGACACTTCTGAGCTGATGATTGATCTGGCATACTCTTCTCTCTTCTTTTACAATGAAGATATAGCCAATGAAGTTCTATATCTTGGGGAGAAGATGAATTTCTTCATTTATCATGTGAGGATATCGGCGATATTGGGAGCGAGAAGAATAGATGAGGCTGAGGAGATGTCCGGGATTTTACAGGTGGCAAATTCTTCTGAAGCGATATCCAACGCCGCCGAGGACATTTCTAAGTTGACATTGGCAGGTATGAAGATTCCCGAGATGATCAAACCCCTATTAAAGATAGAAGAGACCGTCATGAGAGCCAACATCGTGGAGACGTCATCTTTGGCTGATAAAACACTTGGAGAACTGAGACTTGAGACAGAAACTGGCATGAGGGCAATCGCCATAAGAAGAGAGGGAGATTGGATCTTTGATCCGAATAAAGATACGAGATTGCTTGCTAACGATGTGATAATAGCAGAGGGGCCAGAAGAGGGAGTTCCTATTTTATACGAGCTCTCTACTCATGTAACATATAGGAGACGAGAGAAAGAGGATACAACGGTCGATGAGGATTTGGCAAATGCCGCGGAGATCATAGGGGAGATGAAGAATCTCTCTGAGTTGGCAGTAAGTTTGGCGTACGGTTCTTTACTTTTTGATAATGAGGATATAGCGAGGGAGGTAGGAGATATTGAATCCAAGATTAATAAGATGTGTTATGAGTTGGAACGCCTTATTTTAAAGACAGCCAAGAAGACAGAAGACTATGATGGGCTAAGATGCCTGATAGAACTTGCCCGTTCATCGGAGAATATTTCAGATGCGGCGTATGAGATGGCAGATGTATTATTCAGAGATATAGATACACATCCGGCGTTTATAATGGCAGTAAGAGAATCAGAAGAGATAATAACGACCATTGTAGTTGAGGAAGGTTCTTACATGGATAGAAAAACTCTTGGAGAGCTAAATTTGGAGACGGACGTCGGTATGGATATTCTGGCAATAAGAAGAATGGAGAGATGGATATATCGACCCTCCGATAGCGTTAAAATAATGAGAGGGGACGCGATAATAGCGAAGGGAACGAGAGCGGGAGAAGAGGAGTTGAGAAAGATGAGTTCGAATCAATATGCGTAGAGATTCCCGTAGGGTCTCTTTGTCTTAGGATAAAGTTTTGTGTAATTCTCTTTTGATAACTCCTTCGCGTTGATCTCCGGATTGAAATATCTGCCGTAATCTTCGAGAACCGATTTGAGAAAAATCCTATCCGATTTACTCATCTCTTCCATTCCCACCTCCTTTCCGATCTGATACTCTTTGACCGTCTCCCTAACGAAGATATTTCCGCCATGCATCCCCGTGCCTACAAAGTTTCCAACAGGATCGGCTTTGTTGTCCATGTTAAGCACGATGATATTCCCGCCTGCCATGTATTCACCTAAGAAATCTCTCGCACAACCCCCTATCACGATCGTCGGAACTTTCTCCCTATAAGCTTTTATATGTATCCCGACGCGGTAACCAACATCTCCTTTTACGTATAATCTTCCTCCCCTCATCCCATATCCAAGAACGTCCCCCGCGTCTCCATGAATGACCACCTTTCCATCGTTCATCGTATTGCAGACGTCGTCTTGAGCATTATCTTTGACTATGATCTCAGGACCATCCATAAAACACGCCAGATCATTCCCAGGAACTCCCTCTATCTCAATTATCAATTCTCCCACGAGACCTGCACCGATATATCGCTGGCCATTGATGTTCACTAAATCAAACCGCTTCTCTCCTTTTTTCACCATCTCTCTTATCTTCTCGTTCAATTGCTTATAATGGACGCCACCCGCATCGATCTTCATGTGAAAATCATCCCCGAAGTTTATTATCCCTGATATCCTTTGGAAGATATATTAATCCAAAATCATCTTCCATTATCGCTTCTTTGAACTTTTCCACATTCATACCCTCTTTCATCATCCCTGCAACGATGCCCGCCCGATCTATATTCCCGATGGCGAGGTAGCCGAATATCTTTCCGTTCTTCAAGACCAATCTCTTGTAATTCTTCCCCTCTCTTGTGGAAAGGACCTCACATCCTCCATCAGGATTTACCATTCCTAACGATATTAATGGAAGACCAAACGCCTGTATAGAATTCATCGGAAAACCACCGTGGTATTCACTTCTTCCTTTTCCGCCTGCCATGTTCACACCCGCGGTGAAACCCCCCTTATATGCCAGCGGGAGGATTGGTATCGGCATCTCTTGCTCAAGTAAGATGTTGTATGATTCCACGCAATCTCCGGCCGCATAGATATCTTTCTTACTCGTCTGCATCACCCTATCTACTTTTATTCCTCTATCAACCTTCAAACCCGCACTTTCCGCGAGTTCGATATTTGGGTGCACACCTATTGCAACGATGACGATTCTACATTCTATCCTCTTTCCACTTTTTAATCTAACTCCACTCACCTCGTCTTCCCCAAGTATCTCTTCGATGCCATCTCCTGTAATGATATCTATTCCGTTCTCTATAAGGTGTTCTTCGCAGATCCTCCCCCCCTCATCATCGAGTGCCATGGGAAGAATCCTCTCCATCAGCTCCACGATCGTTACGTTCAACCCACATTCTCTCAAGGCATCCGCGGATTTTATACCTATCATCCCACCGCCGACGATTACTGATCTCTTGGCATCGTTCTCTCTTAAGAAATCTCCGATCGCTTTTACATCGTCCCAGCCCGCAAAAGTGAATACTCCTCTCTTTTGGATACCTTTAATCGGAGGAATAAAAGGCTCTCCACCAACAGATAGGAGGAGTTTATCGTATCGTATCTTATCTTTCTCTGTGACCACTTCTTTGCTTTTTGGATCTATCTCCTTCGCCTCTTCTCCAAAGAGAACGTTTACTTTATTTTTATCATAAAAATCTTCTTCCCT
>CABGHH010000123.1 GCA_902158745.1 Candidatus Methanolliviera sp. GoM_asphalt | reverse complement strand
ATGGTCGGATATTTGTATGCCCTGTGAAGGAAGCTATCAGGATAAGGACCGGAGAACGCGGCGAGGAGGCGATTTGATCTATGCCATTAACTCTTTTAAAGTCGGATAAAGCCATACCAGAACGAGAAAAGCACACATATATCAAAGCTGCATCAGAGAATATTCTGCCGCTGTCGAATGTTCAGACGACACCGGGGGATTTCACCGAGCGTGGCTGCACGTATGCAGGTTGCCTGGGTGTTGTGTGCGGTCCGATAAAGGATGTGATTCATTTAGTGCACGGACCAATCGGCTGCGCTTACTGGACATGGGGCGGAGGCACGAGGCAGAACCTGTCGGACAATCCAGGCTTCCATCGCAAATATTGCTTCTCCACGGACATGCAGGAAGATAACATCATCTTCGGCGGTGAAGATAAACTCTATGAATCCATATTAGAGGCGCACGAGGAATTCCCTGAGGCGAAGGGCGTATTCGTCTATGCAACTTGCGCAATCGGACTTATCGGAGATGACCTCAAGGGCGTATGCAAGCGTGCAGAGGATGAAATAGGAATAAGGGTTATTCCATTCAACTGCGAGGGTTTTAGAGGTTGCAGTCAATCGCTTGGGCATCACATAGCAAATGACACGCTCTTTGAGCGAGTGGTGGGCACAAAGGAGCCCGAATACCTGACTGATTACGACATGAACATCATTGGTGACTACAATATCCAGGGCGACCTCTGGGAGATAATGCCGCTATTTGAGCGCATGGGGATTAGAATCCTGTCCACATTCACGGGAAACGCTTCGGTTGATGATATTGCGCAGGCACACCGAGCAAAGCTCAATCTGATGCACTGTCAGCGGTCCACGCCGTATATCTGTAAACGAATGGAGGAAAAATACGGTATTCCCGTCTTGAAGGCGTCACTGTTTGGAGTAGAACAGACTTCAAAGGCATTGAGAGACGTTGCAGCCTTTTTTGGCTTGGGTGACAAAGCAGAAGAGATAATCAAAGAAGAAGTGTCAAAAGTAGCGCCGAAAATCGAGGAATATAAAACAAAATTTGAGGGGAAACGCGTTTTCATTTATCAGGGTGCGCCACGAGCATGGCATTGGGTCAATATGTTCCGTGAGCTCGGAGTAGAAACGATTGCCGCCGCTACGACCTTCGGACATGAGGATGATTATGCAAAGATTTGTGAGCGTGTGAATGACGGTGCGCTGGTGATTGACAATCCGAACTCACTCGAACTGGAGGAGATTCTGTGCGACTTGAAGCCTGACCTGTTCATTTCAGGGCTCAAGGAGAAATATCTCTCTTATAAGCTCGGCGTGCCATTCATAAACGGGCATTCTTATGAGAAGGGACCTTATGCGGTCTATTCAGGATTCTTGAACTTCGCAAGAGACGTCGAGAAGACGCTGTTCGCACCGGTGTGGGGTTTGATAAGGAGGGGAAAAGATGCGTAGCGTAACGATAAATCCGGCAAAGATGTGCCAGCCGATTGGTGCAATGTACGCGCTCTTTGGCGTTCACGCCGCAGTTCCGCTCGTTCACGGGTCTCAGGGCTGCACGGCGTATCCGATGCGGATGTTTAACCGTCATTTCGGTGAACTCGTGCAGGTGGCAGTGAGCTCGCTCGGTGAAGATGCATCTGTATTTGGAGGGAAGAAGAATTTAGTAGCGTCAATAGAGAACATAATTGCGAGGCGGCATCCGGCGCTCATAGGCGTGATTACTACCTGCCTCTCGGAGACTATAGGCGATGACATAGATGGAATCATCAGAGAAGGTAATTTCGAAGAATCGAAGGTGGTTCCAATCCACACGCCGAGCTACGTGGGGTCTCACGTCACGGGATACGACAACGCACTGAAAGCGCTTGTAACCAGTCTTTCTGAAGAATCGGACTCAGATAACGTAAAGTTGAATATCCTACCGGGAATGGTGAATCCGGGAGATGTCCTGGAGATAAAGCAGATGCTCGATTCTATGAACGTATCACACACGATTCTGAGCGACATTTCGGAGACGCTCAATGCCCCGCTTATGCTGCCCAAGCCGCCTTTTCCCAGGGGTGGAACATCCGTAGCCGAAATAGAAAATTGTGCGAATGCACGAGGCGTTATTGCATTGTGCGAGCATGCGGGTGGTTCTGCCGCTGTATTCCTGAAGGGTAAATATGGTATGGCATCAGATACGATCTGCCCGATTGGTGTTGCAAATACTGACCGATTCCTGGATGCCGTCTGTGATATGACTGGTGTAGAGATACCCTATTTGCTTGAACAGGAACGGGGAAGGCTCATTGATGCGATGGTGGACGTGCATATGAAGACATGCGGAAAGCGAGCTGCGATATTCGCCGACCCAGATATAGCACTTGCACTTGCAGAGTTCGTGACGGAACTGGGTATGGAGCCGGTCATCGTTTCGAGCAGCACCGCGAGCAGGAAGTTTTTACAGAAGGCGAAATCGGTAACTGACGGTGGCGAGATATTGAACGGGCGCGATTTGTACGAGTTGCAGCGCGTAGTGAAAGACAAAGGGGTGGATATTCTGTTTGGAAATACGAAATGCACGCCGATTGCTAAGGACGAGGACGTTGCATTCGTAAGATGCGGATTCCCGGTATACGACAGAGTTGGATACCACAGATATGGCATTATGGGGTATCACGGGGGGATGTATCTCACGGATATGATAACAAATGCGATTCTGGAGTGGGAGGAGAGGTAAGGAGGTGATAGCTATAATTCCTCCCCTCTAATTGCATGTTTTTCGTTATGCTTTTTAATCTTTTTAGGAACAAGTGACGTGAATTATAGCAGCAACTTTTTTTGTTTTAGTAAGCTGATTAAATTTATCTCTTATATCTTGTGTATCGCCTTCTACTATTTCTATCCCTTTCTTTTCTAACTCTGCTCTTGCATCATCGCTTAAACTTGCCATCCCGCTTGTGCCTTTTCCAATAACTACCACGTCTGGGTTTTCTTTTAGCACACGTTCAACTTGCTCTTTTGTAAAAGTATGACCATATTCCCTTTCCTCAATTTTACCAGAAGGAAATATATAAACATCATGGTTATAAGTCACACCATTTATTGTAATTGATCCATACACCGATGAGTTTATTTCAACCATAATAAAAAATTAAATAGTTAGTATATAAATGTTTTTACTCTCTTTTTTACGTGGTGTTTAAGAGCAAGCTTGTCCACACCGTCTCTGAACCATATTATTCCGTCAATCTTCATTTATCCCTCTGTTTTGACAGTATATCTGAACCATTTCTGTCAGCCTGAACCTTCACCTCCACGAGCATATCCAATGGACTTTTAATATTTAAATCTTCCAACGCAACCGGGTGCGCCCCCGCGGCACTGAGTCATAATATTGACGGATTTTGGAATGGCCGTTTCGAGCAGCACAGCGAGCAGGAAGTTTTTACAGAAGGCAAAATTGGTAACTGACGGCGAGATATTGAACGGGCGCGATTTGTACGAGTTGCAGCGTGCAGTGAAAGACAAAGAGGTGGATATTCTGTTTGGGAATACGAAATGCACGCCGATTGCTAAGGACGAGGACGTTGCATTCGTCAGATGCGGATTCCCGGTCTATGACAGGGTTGGATACCACAGGTATGGTATCATGGGGTATCACGGGGGGATGTATCTTACGGATAGGATTACGAATGCGATTCTGGAGTGGGGGGAGAGGTAAGGAGGTGATAGCTATAATTTCTCCCCTCTAATTGTTCCTTATGCTTTATTCTTTTGCAAATTTCAGGTAACGTTTTCAGCATAAAAAAAAAGTTTTTGCTTCGCAAAAAATTTGGGTAAGCCCGAGGGGCGAACCTTTTATGCTGTGTTATACGCTGTTGGCCGCTTCCTATCATCCTGTCTTTTTCTCTTTCCTTACTAAATATTCCTTTTGTTCTTCAAGAAGTGTAAGCGGTGTTTGTATATTTTCAATTTCATAATTTTTAATGTTCAGCCGATATTTTTCTTCAATTCTTCCTTTATTTAGTCTATCTATAATCATTTTATAATATTTCTCATCAATCTCGGCGGAGATATATTGCCTTTTGAGTCTTTTGCAGATTTCTATCTCGGATCCACTCCCGCCGAAAAGAATTAGAACAGCATCGCTAGGTACTGTGCAAGACTTAATTAGCATTTCAGAAAGTTTTTGCGGAATCTGGCAAGCATGAAATGTCTTCTCCCGACTAACATTTTTGACTAAATCAAAATAAAACCAATCGTAAGGCATTCTTCCCTTTGAACCATTTGCCAAGTTTTTTAAAATCCGTTTATCTGTTGGATTTATATAAGGAACCGCTACATTGTCCTTGTAAAATTTAGTGGCTTTTGTTTTTCTACAGTGTAAAATACTTCGGTGAGCTGTAGTGAATCGTTTTGGCGAATGCCCTACGTTCGTATTATAAACCCAGACATACTCCAAAACTTCATAACAAACACCATCCAAATATTTAACCCGCAAATATGCATTTTGTTTCGGATAGTTCATCAAAAACATATTGCCCGTATCTTTGAGAACCCTAAGAGATTCTCTTGCTAATTTTATATACCACTCAATATATTCCTCGAAAGTTTTAGTATACGATTTGTCACCATATTTTACCCCAACGTTGTAATCGGGATCTCCATAAACCATGTCAACAGAGTTGTCTGGCAACTCTTTCAAAAGTTCCAAGACATCTGTCAAAAACACTTGGTTTAAGTAATTTAGTATCTTATTAGAATCATCCTTAGGCATTCCTATCACCTCTTTATAAGATTGTATTGAGCATTTTTCAATAGTTTTATAGAAGTCATGTTATTTTCGTCTTCAAAGATATAGTTATAGAGTCTAAGAACTGAGCTTCCTCTTTCTCGCTTTCTTAAAACATAACAGCAACTAATCTGTTCGACATCTAATTCCTTTTCCCTTTTTAATATAGAATAATATTTGAAGGGATGAAACAACTGATAGACCGCAAAATTCTCAGGGAATCCATTTTTACCCTCAAAAATTGTTATTACTCCCTGTAATTCCATCGTTAAATCTATTTCCATTTGAAGATTCTGTGCCCGGATTTCCTCCTCTCCAACACGATATGATAAATTCGTTTTTGTCCGTCTCGCGTTGTAAACCTTTGGACTGGCTACTATATCCTCATAAAGAAAATCGTGTATTATCCGCTGGTTGCCTGCTACCGACAGTATATTTGATTCGCTCGTGTCAAATTCATTTAGAATACTCTTCCGATATTTCCAATCAAAGATATTATCTTCGTTAACCTCTTCAAAAGAATGAAA
>CABGHH010000122.1 GCA_902158745.1 Candidatus Methanolliviera sp. GoM_asphalt | reverse complement strand
TCTATCGACTGTACACACATGCTCACTATTTGCATACAACATGTACACACATGCTCACTATTTGCATGCAACAACTACACGGCAGACAACATATTTCCATTTTTCCCTCCATTCTTCTATATTAGAAGATACCGACATCTATCAAGCTAACCATATTTAAATGTTCTTCTTCGATTATTTTCGATTCGCCGTAAGTTCCCATCCCCATTTTTCTACCAAATCTTATCTACTATCAAGTGGTATAAATAATTTTCTTATAAATTGGATGAACCTATTTATATCAAAATCCCAAATCTATTCATTCACAAAAGAGTATTCCCCGTCCATTTATAAGCTATCTCTTCGGTCAAGAGATCTTCGCCGGCGTATGTTCTCTGCAGAGGCACACAACCGCGTATATCCTTCCATACCTCCATCGTTTGATCCATATCGCCATTTTCCGTTTTCATCTTTAAATTGAGCTTGGTCACGAGACAACCAGGCGGATACAGATCTTTCGCGTTTATAAATTTTTCTTTTGATCTATTCAGATCGGTAAACAATCCGAGTTGCTCTGGAACTCTATATTCTGGCACGTATTCCACAATCTTCGCCTCGTAATCGACTTTCCCAAATGGAGAAAGTTTTTCTTCATTCAATAAAATTTTTGCATTGCCACCCCATCTCTTCCCCAGAACCAGTGGATAATCAAAGAACAATAGTTCATCTTCAAATACAACATCGAGGCCTGCGGATACCATCCTACCAAGCCACCAGCTCCATCCCACGTTGGTCTCTTTAAAATCGGCAGTGTATTCCTCTGTCCTCACATATAGAATCATCTCTCCAGCATCACTCTTCTTATACGTCTGATGATACCTTTTGTCTCGATAAGTCCAGTCTGAATGGATGCCACCGTATCCTTCCTGATGCGAGTATCCATCGCCTGTGATCTTATAGATGTATCTTTGAGGCCATCTAAACCAGGGTTGTGGTGAATAAAAATACGGAACAGATAGATCGACATTTGAGTAATCTCTCCAATAATCTTTTTTCATCTCTCTCACCTCTGTTATAATTTATCTATCTGTTATTTATACCTTTCTTAAACCTATAAAAAAGCCTCGGGAGGGATTTGAACCCTCGACCTGCTGATTACGAGTCAGCCGCTCTTCCACCTGAGCCACCGAGGCCGAAAATATTCTTTAATTTCTCCATGCTTGGATCTACATCATCCCTCTTATTCAATTCGAGTATAATATTTGGTTTTGGATCCTGATTATCTATCCCTTCAAATACCCGCTCTAAATCTATATTTCCTTTTCCAAGCCCCAGGTGATCGTCTCCCCTTCCGCAGTTGTCGTGAAGATGCACGTGATCGATCCTTTCAAGTAAGAATTTATCCAAATTTTTTGTAATATTTGCATGCCCAACATCGAGGCAGAACTTTAATCCGTCTATCAGTTCCATCTCCTCAGGTTTTGCCAAGAAGAGATACTTTATCGGCATGTTCTCCAATGCAATTGGTATCGAATACTCCTCCGATAATTCCTTCAGCCGTTCTACCGATCTTTTTAAAGCTTTTGTATTATACCCCTTCAAGTGTTTTCCTGCAATCATCCCAGGATGAACAACGAACATCACAGGATTCAGTTCACTTGAAGACCTCAATGCCTCCTCTATCACCTCAAGAGACTTCTCTCTAACAGCCTCTCTCATGTTAGCTATATCCAACCCAATAAAGGGTGAATGTATGCTGTATTTGAATTCTTCCGAAAAAGACTCTGCTACCTCTAAATTTTCAGTTATATCGTGATACCCCTCGGAGACGATCTCGACCAATTCTGTCCTACCCACGAGGTATTCGAGTGCGGTACCCAATTCCTCCTCCATCAAAGATAACGTCGATATTCCAAGCATTAAATCCTCCTATACAGTAAATAGCTCATAATCTTCGTCCTTGCTCTTGAATATTCCCAATCTCACGCCCGCATCGAGCCACGCATGCCCATAACTGAAACTTGCCAAGGCATCAATGATGTTTCCTTTATCCAGGAAATATATTCCATCTCTATAATATGAATCTGCCATATTTAAGAAGTCCTCCGCGACTTTCATCAAATAAGACCTCTCGTTTGGACTCTTTTCAATCTTGCCCAACGCCTCCCTCAACATTCTTTCATATTTATATGTCTTTTTGTTCAAATCTTCGTTCATAGTGATAACTCACCTCTCCATAATCTCTTTGGGCGCATCCGCAAATTTAACCAGAGCTTCTGCCTCCATGAAGTGCAGTTTGGAAGGAATTATCAAGAGATGAAGAGGCGGCCCAAAATTATATTTCATCAGCTCTTCTATGAAATCCGCCTTGACCCTCACGTCTTCCGATCCAGCCCTTGCGATGCCTATACCGATATCGAGTATCTCTTCTTTTCTCCTTTCCTGTATATTTAAAAGTATCTCCAATCCCTCTCTTATCGCCATCGGTGCTTCTGATAGATCCAAGAAGAAGAGCGTGTGGAGATTATTCTTCAAGTTATTTACCAGTACATCATAAGGAGTTTCTGGGATTTTATCCTTGTAAGGGCGTGCGATCGTAGATGACCTTCCAAATTTATAATTTTGCAATCCGCAGATACCTATGGCGGCCGTTTGGATAGAAGAGCCATGAATAATCTTTGTCTCGACGCCGGCATCGTGTGCCCTCATCCTAAGATCTACATGCGTCGTCGCCATCATAGGATCACCTCCGCACAATAAACAGACATCATCTCTTTTTGCCTTTTCTATGATCTTCTCCGCGTGAATCTCTACGTCTTCTCTCTTTAGCTCATATACATCCTTCCCATAAAACTTCTCCAAACCTCTTACATCTGTCCCCATCAATCTCGATGTATAAAATTCGGCAAAGACGTAATCTGAATTCTTTACAGCGTAAAGGCCCTTTAAGGAGATATCCCTCTCATCGTATAACCCCAAACCGACGAATGTAAGCATCTGAATATCTCCAATTTTAAGATTAAGTAGGCGAATCAAAGATTCGTCGTAGTTAGAAACCCCACCTTTTTATAATATAAAAGCTTATAGCGATTTTAAGAAAGGTTTTAAGAAGGTTTTAAGAAGGGATCACGTGTGAGGAAGGGCACGGCGCCGGAGAGGGAATTAGTTAGAATGTTTTGGGGCGCGGGATTTGCGGCTTCAAGAACTCCTGCAAGTGGATCTGCAACAAAGAACCCCCTTCCCGATGTGATAGCTGGAAATGGAAAGAGATACCTGAGTATAGAGGTAAAATCCTCCTCCAAAAAGCGAATATACATAAAAAAAGACGAAATTATAAATTTGGAAGAGTTTTCAGAGAGATTTGGTGCGGTTCCCTATATTGGTGTTAGATTTCATGGGGAAAAATGGGCTTTTCTACCACTGCATAAACTTGAAAAGACGAAGGAAGGAAACTATAGGATAGATATATCTTTTACCCGTAGAGAAGGGATGGATTTCGATGAGTTTATCGGAAAGAGCAAGCAGATGAAGATGAGTATTTCAAATTCGACAGAGCACAAAAATGGAAATTTTTATAAGTGAGATAAGATATACAGATGATGAGATGTTCTTTAGAGAGTATCTAAAAACCTCTGAAAAACGCCAAAGCATACTCTAAAGTATATAAAGAAAGGTTCTGAAGGGTAGTAAATCGAAATTCTCTTTAGATCTGTTAGATACAGATTCCAGGTGGTAGGACACCCGCATGAATACACCGATTGAGATAATCTTTTTCATCATTCTCCTCTTTCTATCCGCGTTTTTCTCCTCCTCTGAAGTTGCCCTATTGTCAATAAGCAAGGCAAGGGTCAGAAACCTCGTGGATGAGGGAATAAAAGGATCTAAATCGTTAAAAAAGCTCAAGGATGATGTAGAAAAGACGTTGATAGCAATATTAATCGGAAACAATATCGCAAACGTTGCCGCATCTGCCTTGGCGACCTCGATGGCAATAAGAGTATTTGGAGATCTCGGAGTTGGCATCGCCACAGGCGTCGTAGTGCTCTTGCTCCTCATATTTGGAGAGATCAGCCCAAAATCTTTTGCGACAAAGAACAAAGAAAAACTGGCTTTATTATTTTCAAGGCCGTTATATGCTCTTTATGTCTTTTTAACCCCATTAACGATCTTTTTTTCGTTCATATCTCGTGGAATGTTTGAGATGACAAACATTGAGGAAGATTCATCGCTGACAGAGGAGGAACTGAAAGAATGGATAAATGTTGGAGAGGAAGACGGGGCGATAGAGAGGGCCGAAGAAGAGATCATGTACAACGTCTTACGTTTTGGAGACGCCACCGCCAAAGATGTGATGAAACCAATAGAAGAGATGATCTATGCCGATGTAAATTCTTCGGTCGAAGAGGTATTGAAGCTCATGGTTGAGTCTGGTTACTCGAGGATCCCAATCTATAAAGGAGATGATGTAGTTGGGGTCATTCACGCCAAGGATCTATTGGCATATCCCTCGGAGAAGAATAATTTAGACCGTGAGAATGGCTCTTTGGGGAAGATGATGCGCAAGCCATATTTCACTCTTGAGACAAGAAGAATATCAGAGCTTTTAGGTGAATTGAGAGGTGGAACGCATATAGCGATTGTCATCGGTGAATCTGGGAAGGTAATCGGCTTGTTGACGACGGAAGATATCGTTGAGGAGATCGTAGGCGAGACTCAGGACGAGTTCGATCGCGAATAAGATATATATCGGTCTTCTTAATATTATTTTTTCATATATATCGGTATATAAAATAAATATAGATCATATAAAAAAGTTTATATGTAAAATGGGGGTTGTAAAGTTATTGTGTGTTTGAAAAAATATGATCAAAAAAATCTCGGCTGTTTTCTCTTAAAATCAGAAATAGCTTCTTAACGATGAGGTCTTGACTGAACGGTTTATAGATAAAGAAAAGCCATATCATGCGAATAAAGGTCTTATTCTTCTTGCGAACAATCATTTTGAACTTTCAAATCCAGTTTGCCCTTTCTGTGGTTCACATCGCATGATAAAACAGGAATATCGGGGGAGAGATCCGATATTAGTGAGTTTGGCTCTCAGAAAGTTTATTCGAGGAGATATCTCTGTAATTCGTGTGGCAAAAAGTTCACAACACCTTTAGATTCGGTCGTGGAACGTAATCATCGATACGTGTTCAAAAATCTTCGATTTTTGGCATATCGCAAATCTTCGATTTGCAAATACTCACATAGAAGCTTTAAAACAAAGATAGGCTGCTTCTGATCTTGGTATCGTACTCGTTTTCCTACCGCCTTATTCTCCCGATCCAAAATCCTATCGAGTTCATCTGGA
>CABGHH010000121.1 GCA_902158745.1 Candidatus Methanolliviera sp. GoM_asphalt | reverse complement strand
AAGCTGTTGGTCGACTTATTAGTTCTAATGTGATAATTAACAATCAATCCGTTTTACTGAAAGGGGTGAACGATAATCCAGACATCCTGGCCGAGCTACAGAATAAACTGGTAAGTATCGGCGTCAACCCATATTATATTTTTCAATGCAGGCCGGTAAAGAGAGTTAAAAGGCGTTTTCAAGTCCCGCTCTACAGGGGCAACAAAATTATAGAAGATGCTAAGAAGAAGATTAACGGCCACAGCAAAAGGTTCAGGTACATTATGTCCCATCAAACTGGCAAGATAGAGATTTTGGGAATCATGGATGATTATATCTATCTTAAATACCACCAAGCGAAAGACCCCAACAATATTGGAAAAATATTCAAGAGGAAGATAAATAAAAGAGCTGGATGGCTGGATGATTTAGATTAAGTTAAGTTTCATTTACATTTGAAGAGAGTATGTGGGCCTGGCCGGGTTTGAACCGGCGACCTCACGGTTATCAGCCGTGCGCTCCACCTGGCTAAGCTACGGGCCCCTGATAAAGAGTGGCCACTAAAAAGATAGCATATCCACCCGCACCTATGCCCTACCCCACCCACCTCCTAACAAATATAAACAGGCAATGGGAATTTTTAAGGCGCCTCTTCTTCCATCTAAATTACTTCAATATAACCAAAGAATCCACTGCCACCGCGCCTTTTTCCGTCGCAAAGAGGGGGTTTATATCCATCTCTTTTATGTAATCGGATAGGTCCACGCTGAGATCCGAAAGTTTCAATATACAATCGACCAACGCGTCCAAATCCGATGAAACTCCCCCTCTCACCCCCTCCAATATCGGATATGCTTTGATCTCTTTTATCATATCCTCTGCATCAAATCTCGTGAGGGGTGGTATTCTGAAAGATACATCTTTTAATACCTCAACAAATACCCCCCCAAGCCCAAACATCAAAACTGGACCAAATTGGGGGTCCTGGGTCATTCCAAGGATGACTTCGTTTCCTTTTGGTGCCATCTCTTGGATAAGAACGCCGTGTATATCTGCATCTTTAATTTTATCCTTTATACCCATCAGTTCGCTGTATGCTGTCTTCACCTCACCGGGGGATTTTACATCCACTTTAACCCCTCCTACATCGGTTTTATGAGTTATATCGGGAGATATTATCTTTAAAACGACCGGGTAACCTATCTCTTTCGCAAAATTTACGGCTTCTTCTTCATCTCTTGCAAGCTTTTCTTTGGTGATAGGAAAATCGTATGCCGCAAGAATCTTCTTACTATCATACTCCGTTAATGTTACTCTCCCATCTCCTTTTATTTTATCTATTATCTTTATGGCATCGTCTTTTGACATATTTATTCCTCCTCTATGGAAGGAGGGAAGCCAACGACTCGTTTTACGAGCACTATATCTCCTACGCCCATAACCCACCTATAAGGAATCAATATGCCCTTTTTTGACGGATCCTTGAGCTCTTCATCCACATCGGTCAATGCCAGTTGTGCAATCTTTTTTCCGTCCATATCCAATACTGCATTCTCGACCTTTCCCAGATGTTTACACTCGTTTGTATAAACATCCAATCCAAATAAAGAAGTTATATCATCCTGCATCGTTCATCTTGGTAAGTTATATATTTCAGGAATATATACTTTACCCATAGAAGGCCAAATCAAAAATTTTCATGTCATTCCACCCAGTGAACGAATATTTTTACGCAGGATGCGCCCAGCTCTCGATGCTCCTCGAAGTTTCGGCCGACCCAAAGCCTGGAAATATTGATAGAATGCATGATTTTGGAGAAACCAGATATGAGCATTTTTTGGCATCATCCGTCTCGGCATACCAGATATTTGTAAGGGCATATAAATCAGAGGAAAAGATCGGCAGACTGATCAGGCTTGGAGTTGAGGAGAGCCATAAGTGGCAACGCGGAGGAAATACGCATTTTGGAGCTTTTACTCTGTTGATACCGCTTCTGAGAACGTCTAAAAGAATCAAAGATTTGTCTATATCCTTATCTGAAGACAAAAAACTTAAAGAGTTGAGAAGAGAGGTCTCTGATGTAGTGAAGGGGACAGACGTAGAGGATACAATAGAGTTCTATAAAATCTTCTTCTCCGAGAAGATTAGAGTTGAAGATACAGATCGATATGATGTAAAGGACCTCTCTTCATTGCAGAAGTTAAAAGAGGAAAACAAAAGTCTTTATGAACTGATGGAACTTTCTCCAAAGGATAATCTCGTAGCAAGGGAATGGGTGAGAGGGTATCCGATAACGTTTGAGGTTGCGAAGAATCTGATGGATAGATCAGAGAGGGATGACTTCGATATAAACGATTCAATCGTTTATGAGGATGTATCTCTCCTATCAAAGCATGTAGATGGTCTGATCGTGGCTAAATTTGGGGTGGAAGAAGCGTTGCGCGTTAAAGAAAGTGCCAACGAAATCATGAAAGATTACACGATAGAGAAAGTGAGAAAATTTGATTCAGAGCTCGTGAAAAAGGGGATAAATCCCGGGTGCATCGCAGATATAATCGTTTCATCTTTATATGTCTTTTTAGCTTATGGGGGTTATAAAATTTAAGGAAGATATAAATACCAAGTAATTATATATCGGATGTGAATAAAAATGGTCGAAATAACAGAAGAAGATATAAAAGGGCATCTGAACAACATCGTAAATGCCATTTATGCCCTTTTGCCAACGAGAAACTATGTATTACAGCTTTTAGAACTTTTACCAAGAGATTTTGTAAAGATGATCGATGCTTATCCAGAACTCTTCAAGGACAAAGAAGTTAGAGATCGATTAAAAGATGTTTTTGGGATTAATATTGGCGAGAAGGTCGAGATAGGAAATGGATTGGCGAGTTCCTTTTATGATATAAGTACGAAAATTAGGAATGATCTTTTCACCTATAGATGGAAAGAGAATCAAAAAAAGTTGGGTGAATATTTGGAAAGAGATTTAGAGGATTTACCAGACGCAACAGATGAATTATGGGAGCAGAGAATACAGATGGCTCTATCAGAGCCAACTTATGGCACAGATTGTAGAAAGATTTTGAGAACAATGGTAAAGGGGGGGGGAGGGGAAACAATTTTCGATGAATATTTCCACTCTTATGGAAAAGATAGGATTAGACCGTGTTACACTTTTAAGGATTAAAAAATTTCTAGAAACTGAGACAAGTATTTTAATGCAGAGAGAGGGGAAATTTATGTTTAATAGTTTCTTATCAGATAGGGATGCAGTTCTTAAAAAATATTTTGGTGAATAGATGGAGGAAGAAGAGATACAAACCGAGGAATTATCTGGGGAAGAGAGGATAAGAAGAAAGACCGAAGAAAAAGAGTCTATATCAAAAACCAAGAAAGAGAAGACAAGGATTAAGGCTAAAAAATCTGAACCTATAAAATATAACAAAATCGGAAGAACAGAGATACTCAAACCACCAATCTTTCAAATCGATATAGATACAGAGCTTAAAATCCCATCCATCAAAAAATATCCTCAAATAGAGTATAGAAACAAGATCAAACCGATGATTATTGAAGAAGAAAGTTATTCTTCTATGCTTATAATCCCTAATTTAGCAGAGGAATCTGCCATAAATTATCCATCTGTGATCTCTCCAAGAAGAATTTTAAAAACTGTCTCGACAAGAATCACGATTCCAAAGGTCATATTGGAGGAGATACCACTCCAAAAACGCGTTTCTTTACAGGAGAGAGCGTTGGAAGAAACGGTTGAAAGAGCGAAGATTACAGACGTATCTAAAAGCAGTGGCAGTGAAATAGAGATAGAATCAGAAGAAATACCAAATTTCCTCGATCTGTTATTCATCGGTGGTGAAGAGATCGAATCCGGAGAACCAGTAATGATATGTCTTGAAGAAACCGATAAAAATAGTTTTTTTGGAGCTTTAGAGACGATATGCAAGAGAATATATCGAGAAAAGAGAGGAGGAAAACCAAAAGCAGTTATATTCTCAGATGTTGAAGAGTTAAAGAGGGAGATAAGATGGATAGAGGCAGAAGATAAAATCTTTTCCGCACGGTTGAGTAAAGAGGAATGGGATAAACTTAAAAAACAAGATAGAGATCGCATATTTAATAGAATAGAACAATTATTCTCACAGAATTTTGGTTTTATTATATTTAATGGAATATTTTATTCTTTCCCAGAACGTCATCGAGTAAATATAATCATGCTAAAACCAAGAGAATTAGATACAAAATTGGCAAGAAAAATATCAGAGATGGTATGGGGCTCTGTGAAGACAGAAGAAAGTGGCACTTTCGACTATATCTTTGATTCGGCAAGAAAGAATTTTGAGGAGACTCTTAAAGCTATCTCTAAAGAAAGAGGAGGAATATATGTTGATGCCACAAAACCAAATGAAGGAGATGAATCTGAAGAGCATTTATTGATGAAACAGTTTTTGGTAAGATATTTGACTCAAAAATTGATAGAAGATGGGAAACTTCCTCCAAAACCAGATCTCCTTCAGATAAAAGAGAAGATAAAAACCGAGAAGGATACAAAAGAAGAGCTTGGCGGTGATATTTCTGCTGATATAAAAGTTGAAGATACGGTATATGAAGTTGAAACACTCTTCTCTGAAGATCGTGAGGGGAAAATAGCAAGAAATAAAATCACGCATACAATTGGAAAATATGAAGAAATAACATCTGTTCAGAAGATCAATTTAGTTTTGGATAATCTAACCTTTTTGAGACATCTAAAGGATTTGAAAGAGATAAAAGATAATTACAAGAGCTGGCAAAAGAAACATGGGAAAAATATAGGGTTCTATATGCTTGATCTAAGAAATTGGAAAATCTTAGATATTAGTGAAGTGATTAAAAAGATCAAGGAGATTGCAAGAGACCTGAGGCCGTCTAATTAGAAATAAGTCTATTTTCTCAAAAAATTCAATAAGCGATATAACCACTTTATTCCGTGTTATGCGGCAGTTTTGAACCTTTTTTTGGTGGTGCTAACTTAATTTCACTCTATTTCAAATTTGGTAGGCTTAAACAATATTTTGAGATTGCATACGATGTATGCAAAAATTCTATATCTTTTTTGCCATATAACCAGTTTCAACACGGTTAAAAAGAAAAACAAAGGCATTCATCTGCCATTTTACCAGAGAAATCGTATCTGAATGCTCTGAAATTTTAGATAGCTTTTTATGTTACAATTCTAATTTGACACCCTCAAATAAACTGTGCTATTTTTCAAAGAAGATAAGCAACGCTCTCATTGCAAGGGCGCGGTAGCTGAAAATCAATTGATGAACACCCAATAATTTTACGATATCTTGGGATAATAAATTTAATATATCG
>CABGHH010000120.1 GCA_902158745.1 Candidatus Methanolliviera sp. GoM_asphalt | reverse complement strand
CTATGGGGCTACATCCGGTGAAGATATATGGAGGTTTCATCTCCCAAGCGGTATCTCGCCCCTCAAAAGCGCTAACATCTGTTTTATACGCTACAACTCCACCCATTACGGCAACGATCATGCTGATGGCAATTAAAACTTGTATTTTTTTCATCTTTTTCGCCTTCTGTTGTGCAACTATACACCAACAAACAAAACACTTTTACTACTTAAAGATATCCATGTATTATCCATTCAAGTGGGCTCAATCTTTCTATCAGAAATAGAAAGAGAATCGGCAATCATTCAGTTTAGTTCAGAGAAGTTTTCTGCTTGCGTATAAAATAGAAGAACGAAGACCAGGTACGATACATCTGTAGTGGAGAAGACGATAATTGTGAGGGCACTCCTCGCATAATTTTTTTATTTTTAAGATTAGAGAAAAATAGGTCAATCGAAGATATTAAATATAATAAATACTGCTCCAATTTTAGATGAATTTGTGATACAAGGTGTTAACATGGAAAAATTGATCATCACGGCCGCGTTGAGCGGTGGAGAGTTTGTCAGTAAGATGGCAACGGATTATGTGCCCTGTACGGCGGACGAGATCGTCGATGAAGTTGTGAAATGCAGAGAGGCTGGAGCTTCAATCGTGCATCTGCACGCAAAGGATCCTGAGATGGGTCTTCCCGCATCAGATCCAAACCCTGTACTCAAGGAGTACGTAGAACGGATTAAAGAGAGCGAGGCATCCGATATAATTGTTAATATAACGACGGGCGGGGGAAGGTTCGCCGAGAATGAGGTGATAGAGGAGTGGATGAAGGAGAGGACGACGTTCGGTCAAGAGATGGACTCTTTGAATATGGGATCCGTGAATCTTTGGGCGACCCCTAAGGGTATGGAAGGGATTGAAAAGGAGTTTGTCTTCTCCAATAGCCTTGGAACCATCGAGAGATGGGCAGGATATATGTATGATAACGGGGTTAAACCTGAGCTCGAAGTATATGATACGGGACAAATCCAAACGGCATTGGTGTTTGTCAAGGAGGGAAAGTTGAAGGAGCCACTCCACTTCCAGCTCGTTATGTTCGGGGGCAACTCCTGTATGACGCCAGACCCGGAGACGATGCTCTACTGCGTGAGGAGGATCCCGGATAAGTATACCTGGTCCGTCTGCGCCCCGGGAAGATTTGAGATGGAGATGGGCACCCTTGCGGTGATCATGGGAGGACACGTCAGGGTAGGGATGGAGGACAACATATATCTGGAACACGGAGTCCTTGCCAAGAGCAATTCGGAGCTGGTCGCAAAGATCGCAAGAATATCGAAGGAACTTGGAAGGGAGATCGCGACGCCCGACGAGGCGAGGGAGATATTGAGTATAAAGAAGAAGTAGATGAGAGAAGGATGAAGAAAGAAGTTCCAAAATGGAATACGGAGATGAAAGAGATATCTCCCGGCATATACGCATACATCCAGGCGACGGGTGGATGGTTCATAAATAATGCTGGATTGATCGTGGGCAAGAAAGACGCCATTATTGTGGATTCCCTTGCAAATGCCAAGAGGGCGAAATCCTTCATCGGTGAGATTAAAAGGGTAACGGATAAGCCGTTCAGCTATCTGATCAACACGCACCATCACACGGACCACACCTGGACGAATCACCTATTCCAGGCGAAGACGATCTGTCATACCCGCTGTCGAGAAGAGACCGTAAAGGAGATGAAGATTGATCCGGAGTTGTATTTAGGGATCTTCCCGGGGCTCGACGTTACAGGCGCCAAGGTTACCCCACAGGATATCACATTTGAGAAGAATCTCACGATCTATCAGGAAGTTGAAGATGGAATGCGGGAGATAAGGCTCATATATGCTGGACCAGCGCATACCGTAAGCGACGTCTTTGTCTATCTGCCCGAAGAGAAGGTTCTTTTTTGCGGAGATCTTCTCTTCGCGGAACCCTGCACACCTTTCGCCCTGATGGGATCGATCTCCGGTTATATCCGGGCACTAGATCTCCTGGCAGATCTCGATGCAGACATATACGTGCCGGGTCACGGACCGCTCTCTAGAAGAGAGGAGATATACAAGGCCCGGGAATATCTGGTCTTCGTCCGAGATGAGGCACGTAAGAGATTTAAAGAAGGTGTAAATGCCTACGATGCAGCTAAAAGTATAGATCTGGGTGTATACAAAGGATGGAATGAAAGAGAGAGGATCGTCGGAAACTTCGAGCGTGCATACAGCGAGTTTAGGGGCGAACTGCCTGGTGCGGATCTACCGGATTTACTCGACATAGTGATGAGGATGATGGAGTATCGTGGAGAGATGAAAGGGCAATCGTGAAATGCGATGCGAAATTCTTAGGCTTCTCGATCCACGATAAAATTTTTAAGAAGATCGATCAGTTAACTATTTATGATCGGAAACGAATAATTTTACCAGGAAGAAACACATCTATCAAAAGAAAGCACTAAAATATACTCATAAAAATATAAAAAAAATTAAAAGGAGCTATTGGAATGGATTTAGGATTGGAAGATAAGGTTGTGGTCATTACTGGTGGAGCTTCGAACATAGGTCGAGCGATATCATTGGCATTTGGTGGCGAAGGGGCTACTGTTATAATTGCCGATATGGATGAGAAGAAGGCAAACGAAGTTGTAGATAAGATAAAGGCGAAGAAAACAAATGCGATAGAGGTGAAGACAGATATCACAGACCGGGATAACGTTCAAAAAACGATGAAAAAAGTGGTGGATGAATTCGGTAAGATAGACGCATTAATTAATAACGTTGGTTGGGTAAGCGACCAGTTGTTTATGAAAGAAGATTCGAAGAAATGGGAGAGGATGATAAATATTAACCTGAAGGGCAACATATATTGTACTAGGGCCGCGCTGGAGTACATGATAAGGCAAAATAGTGGATGTATCGTTTCTATAAGTTCTGACGCGGGCAAGATAGGAGAATATAGAGAGGCAGTTTATTCCGCATGTAAAGCTGGTACAATTGCCTTTATGAAGAGCATAGCCAAAGAGGTTGGCCGATATGGCATAAGGGCGAATGCTGTCTGCCCCGGATTGGTAGTGCCAAGAACAGAAGAAGAGGTGGGCGGAGAAAGTATGTGGCGCGGCGGAATGAAAAAATTATTTACCCCAGAAATAATAGAAAAGGCTAAAAAAGCATATCCTCTCAGAAAGTTAACCAAAGCCGATGATGTCGCCCGTGCTGTATTGTTTCTTGCATCTGAACGATGTGCTGGGGATGTAACAGGCCAATCGCTAAGTGTTGATGGAGGATATGCGATGGTGTAGGGGAGCAACGGATGGATTTTGAATTCAAAAGTTCAATTTTTCTTCTTCAACAATCTGGAATAGTAATGGCTATAGAGGGCGGCGATGGGATTGTGGCCCAATAACCTATCTTTTGCCGCGAGAACTGTCGTCGGTGCCTCGCTATATTTGAAGAATAAAGAATCGTGTCCGACGCAAAGCCCCAGAACGATATTAAATGCGGTCTTTTCATCATTCAATATCGCTGCCTGAGATATGGGATTGCACATAGATTCGTGTCTCCCTGGTTTTATCTTATCCTCGTCTTTCAAGCCGATGTATTCCTTATCAAATGCGCCGCATTTGCAACAGACGGATACGACGTCAAATCCATTATTTTCCAGGATTTTTGTGAGCATCGATGTCTCTTCCTTCAACCCGATACAGAATGCAATCCCTAATCTCTTATATTCCATCTTCTCCGCAAATTCCATGATCTCCTCGACTCTGCACTTGATTGGATGAATCACCTCGGACGGCCTTAAATATCCATCTCTTTCCTGTCTTGCGGATGCCTGATAAAAATTTAATATCTCTCCTTTGTATTCCTTCATCGCTTCTTCTATTACCTCTTTCTTGTTTATCATCGGGCAAAATTTTGGTTTCTTCGCCTCTGGATCCGAATAGCATGGATTCTTTGAACATTTTGCACACGCAGGCTTGATCTCTTCTTCTCTCATGTCTTCTCCTCTCTGATCTTCTCTATATAATATTAATCTTTAGGGTACAAGATCACATCATCGGCACAACGATTGTAAATCACGCTGAACCGCCTCTCCGTTATGATAGTATCAAGAGAGCTTGGCAAAATGAACGTTCAACATTACGTTCATCTGAGGCGATTTATCTTCCAATATAAAACAATAGGTTTTTGTAGGAAACCGTTTACAGATTTGAAGAGGAGATTTATATGATCGGCGTGAATGAAGGGGCTTTAGAGATCGTTGAAACGATGCTCGATTGGCAAGATGAGCTGGATATAGAGGTAAATGAGCTAAAAGATGGATCTACAGTTATCGATTGTGGCGTAAATGTCAAAGGGAGCTACCAGCTTGGAACGATGTTCGTAGAGGTGTGCATGGGTGGGCTTGCCACCACAACGGTAGTGATGAACGATATAGAACGTTTAGCGTTTCCATTCATTAACGTAACGACAGACTATCCTGCGATATCTTGTTTGGGGTCTCAAAAAGCCGCATGGACTATAAAAGTCGATGATTATTTTGCGATGGGCTCCGGTCCTGCGAGAGCGCTGGCTTTGAAACCAAAGGAGACGTATGAAAAGATAGACTACGAAGACGACTCCAAGTATGGTATAATCGTCCTGGAATCGGATAAACTCCCGGATGAGAATGTTATGAGCTATATAGCGAAGGCGTGCAATATAGACGTATCAGATCTGCACGCTCTGGTAGCTCCGACCAGAAGCCTCGTCGGGTCGATACAGATATCAGGTAGGATCGTCGAGAATGCACTTCACAAACTCGAAGAACTCGGTTACGATGTTAAAAAGATAGAGAACGGTGCAGGGAGATCTCCAATAGCTCCGGTGAAAAAAGAGGCAATGGGGGTTACGAATGATTGTAACATCTATTACGGTTCAGTCTATCTAACGGTGGATAGCTTCGATGAGGTATTCTCAAAAGTTCCCTCCAATACCTCCAGGGATTACGGAATGCCTTTCTTTAAAACCTTTAAAGAAGCAGGTTTTGACTTCTTTAAGATTGACCCTTTATTGTTCGCACCCGCAGAGATCATCGTGAATGAGAAAGAATCCGGAGAGGTCTATCACTTTGGGGAGTTAAATTCGAAGGTGATTTTAGAGTCCTTCGGTATCAAATGAAACGGCACAGTCCGAAAATCTAGTGATGGTTTGTTCTTTTTCTCCTGACGACTTCGTCGTGGGATCCCAAAAATCGAAGATTTTTGAGGACATTGAAAATTTCATTGAAAATTCTCCAGAAATAATATAAGCGAAAAGTTCCTTCAGAAACATTTATAATTCTGAAGGAGCATATGAGATATAATCAGAATAA
>CABGHH010000119.1 GCA_902158745.1 Candidatus Methanolliviera sp. GoM_asphalt | reverse complement strand
ATGAATGTGATATTCATCGCCGTTTGGGTAATATTTCTCATTCTCGTTGTTTTTGTCTATGCAACGAAGAGATTCTAAATATCTTGATCTTAAATAAGATAAGCCTCGGGGGGGATTTGAACCCCCGACTTCGTCCTTACCAAGGACGCGCTCTACCTGCTGAGCCACCGAGGCATCACCTCTCGATCGATATGTTCACAACGTCTCCATCATAAACTTCATGTGAAAGCCCCACCATCTGTCCACCGTATTTGACGGAGTTGCCCCATACCTTTGCATATCTAAACTTTTCCACGAAATCTCTGTGAATCTTTCTGCAGATCTCTTCCACCGTTGAACCTTTTTTAAGTATCATAGGCTCTTTATAATCAGGCTCTTCTCCTTTATGTTTCATATAGACTTTTATAAGGTTTAACCTTTTAAAGACACTCTCCTTAAGCTCTTCCAAATTTATGCCCTTATCCGCAGAGATCATGATCGCGTTATATCTCTCTCCAATCGAGGTATCCTTTGTCGGCCTCAAATTCTGATCTTCGAGCATATCAATCTTATTTATAACCCTCACACAACTTAAATATACCCTGTTCTTCATCAGAGCGTCGATCAAACCATTTATATCGATCGTTTCTCTCAATATCACATCTGCATTGTGAATTTTATATTCTTTCAATACCTCTTTGATCGTTTCTTCACTTATATCCTGTTTCACGGTAGAATTTATCTTGATTCCGCCCGTAATTTTCTTCTTCACCAGAATCCTTGGCTTTTTTTGATTTAATCTAATTCCCACCTTGTAAAGTTCCCTCTCGGTCTCTTCAAATACGTTAACGTGAAGGATATCCGTCATAAGAACGACCAGATCTGAAGATCTTGTGAAGGATGCTACCTCTCTTCCTCCACCCCTCAATCCTTTTATCAGTCCCGGAACATCCAAAATCTGTATCTTTGCCCCTTCATATTCTAATATTCCCGGTTTTACCTCAATGGTCGTGAAGTCGTACGCGCCAACCTCTGCCTTCGCAGAGGTGAGCTTGTTCAAAAGCGTGGATTTTCCAACGGATGGGGGACCTATCAAAATTACCGTGGCATCACCGACCCTTCCCACGTTATCTCTCTTTCCCCCATCTCTTGAAGAAGATCTTTTCTCTGCCTCTTCCCTTAATCTGGCTAATTTAGCCTTTAATCTCCCTATGTGGTGCTCTGTAGCCTTGTTATATGGTGTACTTCTCAATTCCTCTATTATCTCTTCGATTCGCTCATCTATCTCCATACCAAATCTGCCTCTAAATTCAGACCAATCCCAAATATTCTAACGCCTCAACCACACCCTCGCCGTGATCTTTTAAGGTGACATAATCCGCGATCTCCTTTAGGTCTTCCTCCGCATTTCCAATGGCTATCCCAAACCCAACCCCTCTTATAACCTCGGCATCATTCCCTGAGTCTCCGATCGCAACCGTCTTTTTCAAATCCCACCCCCTCCTCTCGGAGACGTACGAGAGCCCGGTAAGTTTGTTTATCCCCTTCTTTTTGATATGAACGGCAAAACCAGAGTCAACGATATCTACATTGAAATCTTTCAATAGATCTCCTTTCAATAGATCTCTGGCACTTCCGACGTCAAAGCCTCTTTTAAGAGCAACCTCTGACTTCCGGTATCTCATATCTATCATCTCAAGATTTAGGAGGTCTTTTAGATGATCATAAGCCGCCAAACAGATCTTTTTATCCCCCAATATCACCTCTTCTCCGTCAAAATCTAACTTAACGACACCTCCGTTTTCCGCTATCACTTCTCCTGAAGTTCCAACGAGCTTTGATGCCGCAGAAGCAAAACAGATGACGTTCCCCGTCACAAGAATAACCGGAATTGAGAGTTTTCTTATCGCCTCGACTGCCGCACAGTCCAATCTCCTATCTTCTCCGGTCAGCGTTCCGTCTATATCGATCGCAATAGATTCAATTTTTTCTATCTTCATTCATCTTTTATTCCATCGGTCGTTACTTTAAATATCGCCTCACCCTCTGGCATGTTTGGAGAATCCACGAGCCTCGCTATTCTCTTCTCTCCCTTTGATCTGCGCAGATAAACCCTATATGTTGACGTGTGTCCAACGATATGCCCTCCTATCGGACGCGTGGGATCACCAAAGAACGTGTCGGGCTTTGACATCACCTGGTTGGTTATGAAGATTGCGGCGTTGTATAGGTCTCCGAACCTCACCAGGCTGTGCATATGTTTGTTCAGCTTTTGCTGTCTGTCTGCAAGTGTTCCCCTTCCTACATACTCCGCTCTGAAGTGTGCCGTCAGCGAATCGACGATCAAGAGTCTCACCGGTTTATCACTCTCCTTCAACTCTTTCGTGACCTCAGAGGCTTTATCCACGAGCAAGATCTGGTGATTGGAGTTATATGCCCTCGCCACTCTTATATTATTTAAGACCTCTTTCTCTTCTAACCCCAGTGGGGAAGCCATCTGGAGGATCCTATTCGGTCTAAACGTGTTTTCTGTATCTATTACAATTACGGAACCATCCAAGCCTCCTTCTTCCTTCGGTAGTTGGACATTGACACACAATTGATGGGCAATCTGCGTCTTTCCCGAGCCATATTCTCCATAGACTTCCGTTATGGACTGGGTCTCTATTCCTCCACCCAATAACGTGTCAACCGCCTCAGATCCTGTCTTTAGCCGCTCCACCAATTTTCTTCTCTCCAGTATCTCGCTTCCTATCTCAAAATTCCCTATATCCGCGGCTTTTCTGGCGGCAGTTATGATCTTTGCCGCTGTTGGTTCTCCAATTTCTGCCGCAGCAACGAGTTCTGATGGAGAAGCGACGGCAATCGCCTCGATGGTGTCATAACCTGCATCTCTAAGTTTTTCCGCGGTCGCGGGCCCCACGCCCGAAATATCCTCTATGAATATAATTTTATCGTCATTAGTCATATATTCACCATCAGAAATTGTGCTTCTATCGTCTAATAAATGTATTGGGAGATTAAGAAATGTTGAGGGCGAAAGGTTTTATTTGAGTAGAAAAATGATGGGATGAAGTTGAGATATAGGGCGGCAGTGGTCCAGGGGTTATGACTTGGGCTTCCCAAGCCCAAGACCCGGGTTCGATTCCCGGCTGCCGCATTTTTTGGGAGATTTCAACATAAAAAAAGGTAGAAAAATGCGAAGAAAGATAGAAAAAGATAAATATAGAGAGGGATTGAATGGGGATGCATAGTTTTTGTATTTTTTAAAAAAGAGCAAAGTAAAAAAATAAAAGAGGTGAAAAAATGGATTTTGAATTGACAGAAGAACAACAAGATATAAAAAATGCGGCGAAGGAGTTTGCCGAGGGAGAATTCGATCTGGAGTACGCGAGGAAGTGTGATGAGGAGCACATATATCCAAGAGAGCTTGTACGAAAGGCGGGCAAGGAAGGTTTTATCGCAATGCAATTTCCGGAGGAGTATGGTGGACAGGGGGTCGGAATTTTGGAGGTCTGTTTGGTTGGGGAGGAGTTTGCAAGGGTCGATTCTACGCTTGGACTCCCATCTCTCGCCTCAAATTTTGGATCCGAACAGATCTGGCTCTTTGGAACGGATGAGCAGAAGGAGAAGTATCTCTCGAAGATAGCATCCGGCGAGTATATCTCTTGTGGTATGTACACGGAGCCTGATGCGGGAAGCGATGCGGCAAGCTATAAGACATCAGCAGAGAAGGATGGAGACGATTACGTCATCAATGGAACGAAGACGTTCATCACGAATGCCCAGTATGCAGATGTCGGTGCGGTGGCAGTTATAACAGACAAAGAAGCTAAAAAATTCTCTAATATGAGCGTTGTCTGGATAGATGATCTGCAAGAGCATGAGGGTATAAAGATCTCGGACTTGGGAAGGAAGATGGGGATAAATTCCACAAGTACGTGTGAGATTGCGTTCGACAACTGTAGGGTCCCACAATCTAATCTTGTGGGAGAAGAGGGAATGGGTTTCTTGCAGATGATGCAGTTCTTCGATACCACGAGGGTTCCTGTAGGTGCAATGTCGGTTGGGATGGCACAGGGAGCATTCGATAAGGCGCTCGCTTATGCAAAGGAGAGAAAAGTCTTTGGAATGCCCGTTGCCAAGTTTGAGGTGACGATGTTCAAGTTCGCAGAGATGGCAACTAAGATCGAGGCGGCGAGAAACCTCGTCTATAAGGCGGCTTGGAAGATAGATAATGAAACCCCTGATGCAGCGCTATCTTCGATGGCGAAGTGGTACGCCGCCAAGGTGGGTGTCGATGTATGCGACGAGGCGATTCAGATACACGGCGGATACGGATACATGGCCGACTACGACGTCGAGAGGTGGTACAGAAACGCAAAGATTCAAGAGATCTATGAGGGGACAAAAGAGATAGAGAAATACACAATCGCAAGGGAGATCATCGGAAGGATATAAAGTAAGATTTCAAGAATGAGATAATACCCGTAGAGGAAACGCTTCCGGATGGTACAAATAGGAAGAGAAATTGGGGAATAAAGTTGTTCTATTCTCCTTTTTCCTCATCTATTATAACTTCTGGTAGAACTTTAAAGAGGGCCGAGGCTATACCTATGATTAGAATGACCGCTCCAACTATTGCCATTACGATGTTTGGGAGAATCTCCATAAATATCTCCCATATACTCTCCATCCCCATCCCCCCGATGTAGCCCATAAAACCTCCTAGAACGCCAAAGAAGAGAGGAACGATCCCGACGATTATCGGAATGATACTATACGCCAAAAATCGCAGTGATGCCCTCAGTGCCCTGTTGTATCGAACCACTTTATGTCTCACCTCACTTTTTATTCTTTGTTTGGGTATCTTATGCCCCACACGTTTTAAAAAGGTATCGGTTTATTTAGTATCTCTGTTGAAACAATTTTCAGTTTTTCTTTGGATTTTTCGTATGTATTTAAAGATCGTTCGGAGATACTGCTTTGCAGTGTAAAGTAATGGGCCGGGGCCGAGACTTGAACTCGGGTCGAGGGATCCACAGTCCCTCAGGATAACCACTACCCTACCTCGGCCATCATTTTCGTCTTCGTCTAACAAACTTATATAGCAGATATATCTTCGTTTAGTATTTTTATATTTAAAACTTTCTTGTAATCGGCACAGTCCGAAGATCTAGTGATGATTTGTTCTTTTTCTCCTGACGACTTCGTCGTGGGATCCCAAAAATCGAAGATTTTTGAGGACATTGAAAAATTCATTGAAAATTCTCCAGGAATAATATAAGCGAAAAGTTCCTTCAGAAATGTTTATAATTCTGAAAGAGTATATGAGCTATGACCAGAATAACCCTCAACTTACAAAACTTTTTGCAGAAAGATGCTTTAATACAGATCTTTGAAA
>CABGHH010000118.1 GCA_902158745.1 Candidatus Methanolliviera sp. GoM_asphalt | reverse complement strand
GGGGTAATAGAAATTATTTGGGAGAATTTATGGCCTTTGTTTTTATTAATACCCGGGATT
Organism: Candidatus Methanolliviera sp. GoM_asphalt; assembly: GCA_902158745.1. Classification (GTDB taxonomy): domain Archaea; phylum Halobacteriota; class Methanoliparia; order Methanoliparales; family Methanoliparaceae; genus Methanolliviera. Next base: position 5,326 of record CABGHH010000118.1, on the reverse strand, counting down.
GTTTTTGAATTGAGTTATTTTATTTACAGAAAGGATGCAGGTCTTTTGGTTCCGGGAGGGATACTTATTACTTATGGCCTCTTATTTTTAGTTAATGTCAACTATGGTTGGCACTTAATGGAAGATTTATGGCCTATATTCCCTTTGGGAGTAGCAATAGGACTATTCCAGCTTTATCTTTTTGGGCAGAGAGAGAAGGGACTCTTGATTCCCATAGGAATATTGGGAGCTATTTCTTTATTTTTCTTAATTAATAATTTATTCTTTATTCATTTTGGGCTTTTGGCAGGAATTATATTAGTGGTAATTGGGATATGGATTATCTTTAAGAAAGCTTTTTAAATTAATTTAAATTAGTTTAAATATGATGTATTCCTATTTATTAAAATCTTGCTTTTTCCCTGGGCGTTTGGTATATTTATAATTATTATAGTAAGATAAAAGAAGAATAAAATCCGGGAAGAACGGTATAAAAATATTCGAAGAGTATGACCAGAAATAAACTAATTTGCTGCATTTAACGTTATAAGATTTTGTAGAACCGAAACATCCTGCCAGAACAATCAGTGATGTAATAGATAATACAAATAATAGCCCTGTAAAAAGCAGGTATAAAGGAGTAGCTTTGGATAATTCAGAAGGTTATGCAATCGAATTACGCGGAATCGTCAAGCGGTTTCCTGGTGTAGTTGCCAATGACGGTATCGATCTTAAGGTTCGTCGTGGCGAGATTCACTGCCTTCTCGGAGAGAACGGCGCGGGGAAGACAACTCTGATGCGTGTCCTCTATGGCCTCTATCGACCCGAGGAGGGGGAAATCATCTTAAACGGCCAACCGGTCCATATGACCTCCCCGCGGGCTGCACTCAATCACCATGTCGGAATGGTCCACCAACATTTCCGGCTCGTTCCTACGCTATCGGTGGAAGAAAATATCGTCCTCGGGTTAGACGAGGGGACCGGCCCATTTGTGAATTTCCGTAAGACACGCGAGAAGATCTCGTCCATCGCCAACGAGTATGGCCTATCGGTCGACCTACAGACTAAGGTCTGGCAGCTAGCGGTCGGTCAGCAGCAGCGAGTGGAAATTTTAAAGGCGTTGTACCGCGAGGTCGATATCCTGATCATGGATGAGCCAACGAGTGTCCTCACTCCCCAGGAGGTTGACCAACTGTTTACCACACTGCGAACCTTGGTCGATGACGGGCTGACCATCATCTTCATTACCCACAAGCTCGATGAGGTGATGCAGGTGAGCGACCGGGTGACAGTGCTGCGAAAGGGGAAGGTTGTGTCGACTCTCCCTACCGCTGAGACGGACAAACCAACTTTGGCCAGGCTAATGGTCGGCCGCGAGGTAGTCTTTCGACTTAAGAAGGGCCCGATAAAACGAAGAGAAAAGATCCTTGAGGTGAATGACCTGCATGCACTGAACGACCGTGGACTCCCGGCCCTTCGCGGGGTGTCGTTCGATCTCTTCGGTGGAGAGATCCTTGGTGTAGCCGGGGTATCGGGGAACGGGCAGTACGAACTTGCCGAGGTGCTCACCGGACTGCGCAAGTCGATAAAGGGAAGGGTATTCTTGGCGAAGAAAGAAGTCACCAATTGTTCCGCGCGAGAGATGAATGACCTTAATGTTGCTCACATCCCGGCGGAGAGGATAAGGATGGGGATTGTCCCAGCTCTTAGCATCCGCGAGAATCTAATTCTGAAAAAATATCGTCGTCCTCCCTTTTCCTACAGGGAGTTTCTCGACAACAAGGAGATTGAGGAGAACGCACACCGCGCGATGTCGGACTACCAGATAGCCGCTCCGAGCTACGAGACGCCCGCCAAGCTCCTCTCCGGAGGAAACATTCAAAAAGTGATCCTGGCGCGCGAATTATCCGAAAACCCTAGTCTGATTGTAGCAGTTCATCCTACCTATGGTCTCGATATCGGCGCTACCGAGCAGGTACGGCAAATACTCTTAGCACAACGGGAACGGGGTGCAGCGACCCTGCTCATCTCGGAGGATCTGGAGGAGATTATGACGCTGTCTGATCGGATTCTGGTCATATTCAACGGTGAGGTAATGGGGATCCTCGATGCGGAGAGTGCCGATATAGAGGAGATTGGTTTGATGATGGCCGGCACACGGCACAAAGGAGAAGAATTATGAAGAGGCGCGTAGGTTTCAAGGTTGAGAGAAGGCCGGTTGCATCCGGGCGCGTGGTGTTCTTCGTGTCGCTCCTTGCTATTCTTGCTGCGCTCGTGGTGGCGGGGATATTCTTCCAGATCTACGGAGTTTCCCCCATCCGTGCCTATCAGCTGATACTGCGTGGGTCATTAGGAAACAGGTTTGGGTTGGCCGAGACAGTACGTCGAGCGATTCCTCTATTACTTTGCGGGGTGGGGTTGACGATTGCCTTCCGCGCCCTCTTCTGGAACATCGGTGCCGAGGGGCAGCTCCTCATGGGGGCGGTTGCCGCAGCCGGGGTCGCTCTTTTTAGTGGGCTGCCGGGTCCGTTGCTCCTGCCGGCAATGTTTATCGGTGGGTTCTTGGGTGGAGCCGCATGGGGGCTTATTCCGGCCATCTTAAAGGTGATATTGGGGCTAAATGATGTCATCACGACTTTGATGATGAACTATATTGCCATCTACTTCGTTGAGTGGTTAATCCACGGTCCATGGAAAGGGCCCACCGCGCGTGGATTCGCCTATACCGATACTTTCCCGCGTGCTGCATGGCTGCCGACCCTCTATGGCACACGCATCCATTGGCCGACGTTAGTCCTGGGACTTGTTCTTGCTGTTGTGATGTACATATTGGTTACCCGCACCAGGAGTGGGTTTGAGATCCGGGTTATCGGGGAGAACCCTAATGCAGCAAGGTTTGCCGGCATCAGCCAACTCAAGACGACCTTGCTCGTCATGCTCATTTCCGGAGGTTTTGCGGGATTGGCCGGAGTAGGTGAGATCGCCGGGATTCATCTGCGGCTATTAGGGCCGACTCACATCTCAATGGGGTATGGGTACACTGCAATCATCGTTGCCTGGCTGGCGCGACGCAATCCCTTGGCCGTGATAGTAACCTCGCTTTTATTCGGTGTTATCATGGCCGGAGGGGACGTAATTAAAGTATCACTTGGGTTGCCGTTCCAATTGATCAATGTATTTAACGGATTAATATTATTCTTCCTTATTGGAAGTGAGATTCTTCTTCGTTACAAAATATCCTTTTTCTTGAGGAGGTAGTTATGGGTTGGGAAACATGGATAATTACAACACTCAGTCGCTCTCTTGCCTACGGGACTCCGCTTCTTTTAGGAACGCTTGGTGAGATCTACGCAGAGCGTTCCGGTGTGCTAAACCTTGGTGTTGAGGGGATGATGATTATGGGAGCCTATTCCGGCTTTACTACTGCCTATATTACCGGAAATCCGTGGCTGGGGATCCTGGTGGCGGCGGTTGTCGGCGGTGCTTTCTCCCTGATCCACGCTTTTACCAGTGTGACACTAAAGGCGAATCAGGTTGTCTCCGGGCTCTCCCTCACCATGCTCGGCCTCGGTCTATCAGGTATGTTCGGACGGGGTTGGGAGGGTAAGCCGCTTCCTGCAACGATTCCCAAAATCACTGTTTCCGGTCTCTCCAAGATTCCTTTCTTGGGGCCAATCTTTTTCGAGGGGCAGAACTTAATCGTTTATCTGACAATCCTTCTTGTCCCTTTGTTGTGGTATATCCTCTATCGTACGCGAATCGGGATCACGATCCGCTCCGTAGGAGAGAGTCCTGCCACTGCCGACTCCTTGGGGATAAATGTTGACCGGGTCCGTTACATGTGTGTTCTTCTCGGCGGGATCCTCGCCGGTATGGCCGGGGGATATCTCTCGGTCGCTTATCGACCGGCATGGACCGAGGGAATGACTGCGGGAATGGGATGGATTGTTATTGCGTTGACCATCTTCGCCTTCTGGAATCCTGCCTACGGTATGCTGGGAGCTTATTTATTCGCGGCTCTCTACCACCTGTCGTACCGCCTGCAGCCGTGGGTGTCGCCGGAACTGCTTAAAGCGATGCCCTACGCATTTGCAATTCTAGTTTTGATCTTTGTGTCCCGCGGGACATTACAGAAGCGGATGGGGGCACCGGCTGCGCTAAGCTTGCCTTACACGAGAGGCGAGGAATGAGTTCGGATACTCTCACCCGAGATGTTTGCTTTTTTACCGAGTGTTTGGTAAATTTATAATATTGGAAGATAATCAGGAAAATATAATCAATAGCAGAGCAAGAGGAAGGAAGTGTGTTATCGTTCGATGGCGGTTGTAAGCTGCTAAAAAAAGGGGGAGGTGAGGCGTTTAATCCTAAATCTATATTATCAAGTATTCTTGATAGTTAGTACTGCACTATCCTGAATATATGGTAAAGTAAGCAGTGAAAGTTGTGAAAATGAAAAGGCTGTTTGTACAGCCTATAATATAACAAAGGAGGTTTTAAAAATGAAAACGAGATTCATCTTAGTGGTTGTTTTGGCGTTAGCAGTCATTTTTGGCCCGGTTTCACTGGGTCTGATAGGATTGGCCGACGAGATGCCCCCTGTAAAAGCCATTATATTTGCTATGTTTGAGGTGGGTGACTATAGGGGAGACTTTCCAGGAGAGTTCCAGTATTGGGTCGAAGGATTTAATCTTGATCAGCATCAGGTCGAAGTTCCAGGTGCGTATGCCCCAGTTCTCTACAATGATGATGGCATATATGGTACTGCCATTGGGGTGGGCAAGAGCGAAGCTGCAGCTTCTGTAACTGCTGTCCTCGTGGACCCACGATTTGACTTTAGCGAGGCTTATTTTATCACTTCCGGTTGTGCTGGCGCGCCCCCTTCGGTTGGCACTTTAGGTACGGTCTTTTGGGCGGACTGAGTTGTGGACTACGACCTTGGGCATCGCATGTCTCCCGAAGAGGGAACCCCATTCCAACCGCTTGAGTGTAACCCGGCCACAGATCCGAATTGCAAACTGACCTGTCCTGAAGCGGCGAAAGGTTGCAAAGAATATACACCCCGGGCTTTCAAGTTAAATGAGGATTTCGTGGCTTGGGCCTATTACCTTAGTAAGGATGTTGAACTGGCTGACTCTGAAGCAGCCCAGAATTACCGCGCTCTTTACACCGAGGAGGCTGCACGAAGTGATCCTTTCGTAGACATCGGAACCATGTGTGCGGAGACTGCTACTTTCATGGCCCAGGATTGTCGAGGGAGGCTCAGTATATATGCGACCTCTATGGAGCTGGGACGTACAGCACCACCGAAATGGAGGATTATGCCACAGCAACGGTTTTGGCGCGATTT
>CABGHH010000117.1 GCA_902158745.1 Candidatus Methanolliviera sp. GoM_asphalt | reverse complement strand
AAAGATCGTTGAGGACTTCCGGAGCGGTGCGATGGGCGATGACGTTGACTGCTCAGACTGTCATGGATCCGTACACAACTCAGTTGATACCGTGGATATGGTGAAGATGTTTCAGTCGGGTTTTCATTCAAAATCTAACTTTTTAGGCTAAATCATTTGCTAATAAGGCATTCTAAATTAATCAATAAAACGGGAAATTATTGAAAAGAGTAAAGAGGACTAACAATGACAGAAGAATGGAAAAGCAAAAAAGAATCGTTTGATGTCTTAGATGGCAGAGGCGAGGCGGGTGATTTCCTGCCGGTTGTACTAAAAAGAGCAGAGAAAGTCGCTATTGGAGAAGGGTTGTGTGTGGTGCAAAGTTTCGAGCCGGTTCCGTTGTATTCCACGCTGGTGGACCTCGGTTTTGAGTACCAGACTGATAAGGTTTCGGATAACGAATACCGCGTGTATTTTTTCCGGACTGCGAGTAAAGAAGCAACCACGGGTAAGACGCTACACCCTGCAGCGCTTGCCAATTACGGTAAAGCAGATAAAGCACTTGGTAAGATAGCAGCACAGTTCTGGCAGCTTACATGGAAGAAAGATAATCCCGCCATAGATCAGAAGACAAAATACCTGCTCTCGCTTGCCAACGCAGTGGGTGCCGGTCGTCTTCGTCAGGCTACTCGGGAACTGGTAAAGGCATATTCTGCCGGTGTCACGGTTGCCGAACTGGACGAACTTTTTACGTTGTTCGTCTGGAATCAGGGTTTTGGTACTTTTGCATCGGTGATAAGTCCTTCTGCGTTATTTGCCGCTTATCTATGGATAAAAGAACAGGAAAAGAAGGGGAAATCACGGGGTGAGGTGATGGAAGAACTTCTGGATAAGTTCGGAGAGAAGAACCCAGAGGTCGGGGTGTTTTACGAGAGTGAAATGTAAAGCCACGGGAAAGCTCATCATTGAGACGTGCCATAAGGACTTGAGCAACTGCCCGAACGTGCTGATACCGACCGCGAAAAGGGAACATGCACTCCTAAAATGGGCCGAAGAGGCGGACCTATCAAAACGGCTTCGACAGCGTGTGAAGAGTAAGAAAATCGTACATCTCTTCACGATTCACATATCCGTATCGGGCTGTCCCAACTGCTGCTCACGACCGCAGATAGCGGATTTCTGGATACGTACGATACTTATAACAGCGAGCTAAGATGGACCTGATAGTGATATACAGCGGCGAGTTCGGAGAACGAGTCATTGGAAACCTCATAAACTACTCAACGTTCTGCATATCCTGTGCAGAAGCGTGCACACACTGTAAAGAAGCTAAATACGGGTTTGCAGACAGTATAAAGGCATTCTTTAAGCTTCCCGAGCCTTCTCAGCTTCCGGTATTTATAGAGGATTCTGCAAGTGAGTATTTACCGAACGAGTTCCCAGATGCGGACATGGCCATTGTATCTGAGATACACAATGACCTTCTGCTTGAACTTCCAACTATTTTGAAGGATTCCGGGATTAAAGCGATGATTGTGCCACAAGAAAGTGCTGCCATGATAGCAAGACCGCAGGTTGAAGAGATATGCGATAGAGAAAGGATAGAGGTAGTTTTTCCCAAGCCGTTTTGTGATTTGCATTTAGAGCCGCAGGAAGACAAGCCCCTGGTTCGAAGATTTATCGCCGAGTTCGGGATTGGAAGACCCGAAGTGAGAGTAGAAGTGGATAAAGGAGGGCGGATTGCTCATGTGGCGGTGTTGAGAAGCGCACCTTGTGGGAGTACATGGTTCGTGGCAAAACAGTTAGAATGCATAGAAGTTGAAAATAAACGGGAACTCTACGACCGAATCAGCGAATCTCATCATTCCTATCCTTGTACCGCGAGCATGGAGAAAGATAGAGAGCTTGGCGATACGATTCTGCACAGGGCGGGATATATTATCAGAGCGGCGGTGGAAGCAGTGTTGCTTTAATTTGCTAGGATTATTCCAAAAAACCTAATTTCATTCGGCTTTTTGCCCAAATCGAACCTTTTTAGGCCAACTATTTTATAATCCTAATAAGGATCGTATTAGAATAATCAGAAAAGAGGATAAAGTGGGAAAGAAAAAAGAGGTGCAATCATGACAGAAGAATGGAAAAGCGAAAAAAAATCGTTTGAAGTGACGGATGTAAGGGAATTAACCGAAAATTCCCTGCCGATGTTACTGAAAAAAGCCGGGAAAGTTACCGTTGGTGATGGCTGGTATGTGTGTAGTGCATAGTCCACCAGCGTTACTGTTGCTGAACAGGATGAGCGGTTTTCTTTTTCGGGTGTCTAGCCGATTTTGTCCTCGGATTAATTGCAGGGCTAAAAGAGAACATATAGCGTGTGCTCGAGCATATGCGCTGGTTGTTGATGAGTGTGCCACCTGTTGTTCTGGAGGTTGTGTGCATGATCTGGTTTAGTATGGGAAGCGCGCATACCCTCTTTGCCACATCGCTTTTGATCCTCACGATTATGTACGTCAATACGATCACGGGCATAGAGCCTGTGGCATTGCAGATTTTAGAGATGGAAGGTGGAAGTATAGAATTAGAGAGTGAGGATGACGACGCTAAGGCAAGATTTGAAGAGTTGTTGAAGAGATAAACCATCGCACTTCCGATTGTTGCGGGATATGAGGTCTATTTAGCGTGGATCGGAGAACAATTGTGCGTTTGCATGTCCTGAAGTTAGAGCAGAAAAGTTTTATAATTATTACAACTATATACGTAATGCAACGTGCATAGTAAATAAAAAGGAGGCGAGATGAGAAATGGTCTGGCGAAGAAAAAATATATGGGATCCATTTGAAGAGCTAAGAAGAATGGAAGAATTGGTAGACCGAGCGTTTGGTGAGACCGGACCCGACTATTTTGGTCGGCGAGCACTGCCCGGAGCTGCTGGGGAAGAACTCGCAGAGACCGCAGCACCCTATGTGGATATAAAAGAGAAAGAGGGCAAGATAATCGTAGCTGCCGATATACCGGGCGTTGAAAAGAGCGACATCTCTATAAATATCAGGGGTGATACGCTCGAAATCAGCGCGGAGAAGAAGGAGGAAAAGGAAGAAGAGGAAGAAGGCTACATCAGAAGAGAAAGGAGCTACAAAAAGTTCTACCGGTCTATACCGCTGCCCACGGAGGTGGACAAGGATAATGTGGATGCAACTTTCGAGAATGGCGTACTCCAGATAGAGATGCCGAAGCTAGCAATAGAAGAAGTGAAGAAGATCGAGCTGAAATAATTATCCCCGCAAAAAAGAAGAAACTTTAAATCCCCCCCTTTCTTATTTTATTTTTGTGCTGTGCTGTGAGGAAACGTATGAGGTAATAAATGCTGAAAATAAAGGATTTGACTGTAGAAGTAGAAGGAAAAGAAATAATACGTGATTTACACCTTAATATAGAAGAAGGAGAGGTGCACGTATTATTTGGGCCCAATGGCTGTGGAAAGACAACACTTCTGATGACCCTGCTTGGTTTTCCCTGTTATAAGGTCACAAGAGGACGTATAACGTTTAAAGGCGTTGATATAACCAATTCACCTACTAACGAACGTGTGAAATTAGGTATGGGTATGTCATTCCAACATCCACCTGAGATAAGAGGTGTAAAGCTCGGTGATATGGTGAACATAGCACAGGGAAGAAAAGAAGAGGCGATAGACGAAGATGTGATAGCACTTGCAAAAAGGCTAAACATCTCGGTTGAATTTTTGAACAGAGATGTAAACCTTGGCTTTTCGGGCGGAGAAGTCAAAAGGTCGGAGATACTGCAACTGCTCGCACAAGCACCTGACTTCATCATGTTCGACGAACCCGACTCAGGCGTGGATGTCGAGAACATAGAGCTCATAGGCAAGATAATGAGTGAGCTTCTTGATAGGAACAAGATGCCGAGCAAAAGAAAGAAATCCGGGCTTATCATTACTCATAGCGGGTCCATAATGCGTCACCTAAAGGCAGACCGAGCACATGTGATGCTTGAAGGCCGAATAGCCTGCTCTGGAATGCCGGACGAGATAACAAAGAACGTCATGGAGACTGGTTTTGAAAGATGCGTGGAGTTATGTGCACGTACTAACGAGGTAGATGCGGAATGACGAAGGAAGAGACGATTGAGCGTGCGAAACGTGCAAAGCGGAAAAAAGCTGCTTTGGGCGAGGACATTTCGATTGAAGAATATATCGCCGGGGAAGAACATCCGTCTTTGAACTCACTGGATGAATTTCCGGCTGAGTACCAGCAAGACCTGCTCGATGCAGGCATTGAACCCACCGAGAAAGACCGATCTGGTTCGTTTTTACAGCGTGACTGTTCCGTGGTGTTTTCAGCGGTTAAATATCCGGGTTTGGAGCTCATGAGCACGACAGATGCTTTAAAGGAACATGATTGGCTAAAAGAGTATCTATGGAAGGCAGTTCCAGTGGATACGGATAAATACACCGCGGAAGTTGAATTAGAGCAGACACATGGGTACTTTATCAGGTCGGAAGCGGGCAAAAAGGTAACTATGCCTGTGCAGTCCTGTCTCTTTATCAGTTCCGATAAAATCGGGCAGAAGGTGCACAACATCATAATTGCAGAAGAGGACTCGGAACTGCATATCATCACCGGCTGTTCTGTCTCCCACGCGGTCAATTCCGCACTCCATCTCGGCGTGTCTGAGTTTTATGTGAAGAAAGGTGCGAAGATTACCTTTACCATGATACACAACTGGAGTCGTGGCATGGACGTCAGACCAAGAAGTGCAGTGATAATTGAGGATGACGGCGCATTTATCAGCAACTACATCTTAATGACGCCTGTCAAATCGCTCCAAATGTATCCTACCGCTTATTGCGTGGGTAGAAACGCAAGGGCAACATTCCAGACAATTATATATGCTCACGGAGATACGGTGATTGATTCGGGGTCGAGAGCGGTGCTTCGGGGCGAAGGCAGCAGGTCCGAGATCATATCGCGGGTGATTTCTACCGATAATGCGAAGGTCATCGCACGTAGTGACGTCATTGGAGAAGGGGCAAATGCAAAGGGGCATATCGAGTGCCGGGGGTTGATGCTTTCTGATACTGCGGAACTAGATTCGATTCCAGAGCTCAAAGCGGAACGAAAAGACCTGGACCTTTCGCATGAAGCTGCGATAGGCAAGGTTGCGGAGGAGGAGATTCAATACCTGATGGCAAGGGGATTGAGTGAGGAGGAGGCTACTTCGGTGATCATTCGTGGGTTCTTGAATGTTGATATTACGGGTCTTCCGGATGCGCTTGCACGAGAGACGAAGAGGATGTTTGATATGAGTCTGGAGAAGGTGATGTGAAAAATTTCTTTAAAAAGTTTTAAAAGCTTTACCAAAGAAACATAGACGAATGCTAAAACTTTTTGGTATCTCCGGGAGCCCAAGAATAGCTGCTACTGACTGGATAATTAAGGAGGCGTTACGGTATGCAGAAGAGAAATGGAATGCCGAGACGCGATACTTCTCTGTTCGCGGTAAGAAGC
>CABGHH010000116.1 GCA_902158745.1 Candidatus Methanolliviera sp. GoM_asphalt | reverse complement strand
TTTACCTATGCAAACGTATATTACCTTGGATGTAGCGAAATCCACCACGAGCGTAACATATTTATGACCGTTCGCACTCGAAGTCTCATCAATTCCGATTATAGAGACATCAGAAAAGTCTTCTCGTGATCTGGCATCTTCTACATAATATTTTACAACTCGCCAAACTCTTGTATCATGTTCTCCAATCATATCGGCAATTTCTGATATTTGCATGCTTTGAGCCATTGACATGATTAAAGCATCCATGAGAAGGCTAAATCCACTACAGTCTCGTGCCCAAGGGATTTTAATCTGGTGAATACCTCATTCATCACAGGATACCCTAGGAACTCGGCAATGCAGAAATGCTTTATGCTGAAAGAAGTCAAGATGTCTCCATTCTTTCTCCTGGGTGTCATAAGCAGAACATCCTGGTTTATTACATATAGGGCAGTCAAATTTGGTTCCAGGTGCAAAATCGAGATAGAGCTCGATCCTTTTTGCGTCTGGATCGAAATCTACACTTTCAAGCACCCATGGATCTTCTATGTTCAATGTTTTCCGGAATAGGTCTTCGTACATTTGATACTCATCTCCTCTTATGATACTTTAGTTAGGAGTAGGGTGTATTAACAAATTAACTTACTCATACAAAACAGCGAAGAGCCAGAAGAATACATGAAAGAGCTGAAGATTATGCTTATGATGAGATAAAAGAAGGAATAAAGAGAATAGACCCTAGAACATGCCATAGTTTAAATTAAAAAAGGTGTAGGGCACTATCTAAAAATCCAGTTTGTTGACAAGAAGTTGCATCGCGGATTGCTTTGTGGCTACCCCCTCCATTCGGGGTAATCCTACTGCGGAACACGCCGGGGGTAACGCTTGCGTGGTAAGCTCGCAGGACAACGTGGAAAAATCCGAGAACCCAGCTCAGATCAACTGCCAGGATAAGAACGCTATGAAGAGTGTAATGCGATGGATATCGACTGGAAAAAGGCTGAAAAACATGTTAACAGGCTGCAAGCCAGAATTACAAGAGCAGTTAAACAAAAATCAAAAATCACCGCAGAGCACACGGAGAACGCAGAGGCACCAGAAAAAACGGGCAAAGATTGAAACAGTCTTAAAACTCTGTGTACTCGGCACTCTCCGCGGTGATAAATCACTATATTTTTGGACTGTGCCCTCAGCACCGGCATAAACTGCGCTTTTTATTGGGAGAACCAAACCGGTATCACCTATAAACAAGGACGCAGGTCTTTACTCTCACTACGTTTTCAGAGGTTTGAAAAAGCTCAATCTGTGACGATGTGGAGTATAAGTACTCGCTCTAATTTCTCTGCGGCATTCTTGTGGTCAAACTTCTTTGCTAATGCTAAGGCATTCATGCTAATCTTCTTCCTTAGCTCGACATCCTTTCCCAGGACTTCTTCTTCGGCGGCGTGTAAAATGCCGTGTCAACTCCGTGGGGCACTACGCTGATTTTATTTTTCAAGTTTGGGGCGTAATTTATCAGGATATCGACATCCTCCCTGGTTAAAGTTAAAATTTTATCGGCAGTATCATACATCTCGAACTCGTAATTGAATAGCTCCTTTATTGTATCCTTACTAATATCTTCTATTCCTTTTTCGGCTCTCATCTCGAAAGCCTTTGTATAACATTCGTGTACCGAAATCACCGTCATGGTATCTGCAGGAATAATGTCATAATTTGCCTCTTATGTACTGTCCCATCATCGAATATTCCGCAATAAGAGCATCAAAATGCTTCTCCTTCAAGGTTATCTTCAATGCATCTTCAATCCCTTCATTGTAACCACCGTCTCCGGCTAAGAAGACCTTCGGTCTATCCATTTTCAACCTTTTATAAAGAGTCTCCATTTCTTCATGAGTTCTCTCCCTAACCGAATCAATCCGGATAATCCTCTCACAGAAAGGCTCAAGACTTTTGTCCTTTCGGTCCGCTTCGGTATAAGCAGGGGCAATTAGCGTTATTCTATGTCCCACCAAGGACAGATTCTTTATCCTATGATAGATGAGGATGGGTCCACCTATGATGTCCGCGCGGGGCAGCAGCTTTGGCAGAAACAACAGGTTCAGGTTCTTTTTCATTTTTAGTGCATCCCTTTACAAAAGAATGTCCCGTATCCGTGAACGATTTTTTTCGTGGCTCGTGAACAGCATCAATTCCTGCCACCGTTTTTGCAGTTTGCATAACCTTTGAATAGGGTCGTATTTCGGCACCGCATCGGTTTTAGCGATGAAGATGTTCCGTAACGCCTCTTCACTACCTGCCATGTCGCCTTCGGCAAGATAGTCTTCAGATAACAGTTTGCATGATTTTTCTATCTTCTCTTCGAGGTCGCTTTTCAAAAAACCGCCCGGATAAGGGTCAACCTCCTCTGGATATACCCTTGTCATTCCCTTTATCTCTTTTTGATGCTCAATCTTCGCTCGTTCATAAATGAAACGGCGGATATCCGCCCTTAGCTGCATCCAGATAGGATGTGTCTTTGGTGGCGGGAGATGCTTGATAGATAGTTGGTTATCTAGGAAGAACGAAAATCCAAACATCTTCGCATTTATTAAAAAGTCTATATCCTCTCCTCTCGTGATATCTGGGTCAAAAGGCACAACGGTAAAAAGATTTCGATGGATAACCATGTTCCCACCAAAAACAAAAGGCGTCTCTTTCAACCTCGGTTCAGTTCCAACGATTTTGTCAAATGCTTCATTCATCCGGTCACATTGGTCCCAATATTTCATCCAGGGGCGAAACGGTTTTTTGACGTGGTAGTCCCCCTCTGGTTGAAGGTAATATCCCGCTACGGCATTTACTGTCCTTCCTCCAATACTACTGCCAACAAATTCTTTTGCTTTCGACATAAATTTCGGGTCTTCAAATACCTCGTCATCGTCAATAAGCACCGCCGCTTCTGAACCCAAGACATGAGGAATGAACAGGCACAGATTCCGGATGTTGGCATATCCTCGTAATTGCAGAAGGTCATTATACGCCTTTTTGCCCTCGCGAATCAACAGTTCATGTATTTGCTTTAGATGGGAGTGCCCGAATAACAATACTTCCACTCCCGGATTGGATGACTGGATAATGTTAGCAATCTTCTTTTCAACTTGCGTTTCAATATCTTCTGCCGTGGCGACTGCAAGTATTACCAATTGAAAATCTTTATCCTCCAACTTTTCTATACTCTGTATTGCTCTAAGCAACATGCCTTCGCTATCCAGAGGAGTGGGGTGGTCATAAATAGCGTCTCCCTCCTTCCAACCAACCTCTCTCGCCCTCGCCCAATATGATGGGATTACCATTGTAACTTTCATATCATATTTCCATCACCCTTCAATTTTCCCCGTAGAAATAGAACACCACAAAGTGAATAATTTATATTAACTCACTTCATAAATAAGTATACAACATAAAGCAAAATAGAAGAGAAAAGAGGAGATGAAGGAGAAAAGGAAAGATGAAAGTCAAGGAGATAATGAGCTTTCCCGCCATCGCCGAAGACGAAGATGTTCCGGTCGCTAAAATAATAAAGCACATGGAACTGTCGCGAATAGGGAGTGTAGTGATAACAAAAGCAGGTAAACCAGCAGGGATGACCGTTGACCTGGACATAGCGGCAAAAGTCATATTGAAGGATATAAATCCGGACGAGATGAAAGCGAAGGCGATTATGTCTTCACCGATAATCACCGTGAAAGCGGACGCATCGGTGGAAGATGCAAGCAGGATTATGGCAATGAAGGGCATAAGAAGGCTGCCTGTGATTGAACATGGTGAGCTTGCAGGCATTATAAGTATTAGAAATATATTAACAGGTGAGCCCGAGCATGTGAGGAAATATCTGTTTTGAGTACGTACTAAAACTAAAAAGAAAGGAGAACGAAAAAGATGGAGGCGGAATTATTAGAAGTTAGGGATATAATGACCTATCCCGCTATCACCGAAGATGAAGACGTATCAGTTGCCGAAATAGCGAAGTGCATGAAAATGTCGGGAATATCCTGTGTGGTTATAACAAAAGGAGATAACCCCGTGGGAATCGTTACCGACCGGGACGTAGTGACAAAAGTGATAATGAAAGGTAGAGACCCGGGCGAGGTAAAAGCGAAAGAGATAATGTCCTCACCTCTGATGACCATTGAATCCGATGCATCTCTCGGTCGTGCAGGCAAAGTCCTGATAGAAAAGGGGATACGAAGACTGCCTGTGATTGAGAATGGTGAACTCGTGGGCATTGTGAGTCTTAGAAATATCGTGACCCGGGAACCACTGCATGTACGAAAATATTTGTTTTAAGTTCCTGCAAGTGTATCTATCACACGCTGGGCAGATACGATGCGATATGGATTTACGATGCGGAAGACGCAAAGGTGATTGAGGATTTCCTTCACGATAGTAGGATGTTAGATTTGTTACATGACCGTGCTGGGGATTCATCTGCGCAAAAAAAAAAAACGAAAAACGAAAAATATATATATAAAACATTGCACAAGATATGTAAGGGATAGGATAGATACGGCAGGCAGACCAAGAGGAGAAATGATTAGCGAGAGAGGAAGAGGAAGAGAGAGCGAGAAGGTGAAGGAGGAAGGTGGGTCAGATTGATTTTAGCCGAACATTATCCAGTGCTTATTATTGTAATATCTATGCTTTCTGCATTCACCATCTTGATTGCGGGATGGGTGAATAAGAAGACCTGTTTGCCTATTTCCCTCGCAACCATTTTCGTGCAGCTATTGCTCGCTTTTTCCATTTTACACCATGTCGTTATCACGCGTGAACCGATACATTACTGGCTGGGTGGATGGGCTCCCCCATGGGGCATAGAGTACGTCGTAGATGCATTTAATGCATACGTGCTGGTTATAGTTCTATTCATCTGCCTGCTAACGGTGATATATGCAAAGAGGAGCATAGAAAAAGAGCTACCTCGTAAAATCGTGTCGTTCTACGTGGTCTTTCAACTGCTCGTTACCGGTTTATGTGGCATCACGGTAACCGGAGATGTGTTCAACCTGTACGTATTTCTGGAGATAGCTTCTTTAGCGGCGTATGCGTTAATAGCTGCTGCGGGTGGTAGATCATTAAAAGCAAGCTATAACTACGTGATTATGGGTTCCATAGGCGCTTGTTTCTACCTTCTCGGTGCGGGTTTCCTGTATTCCGTAACCGGCTCGCTTAACATGGCTGACCTTTCGTATTTATTGCCACCGCTATACGAGAATAAAGTAGTGCAAGCGGCGTTTGTCTTCTTCGTCGTTGGGATAAGCATAAAAATGGCACTTTTTCCTCTTCATGTCTGGCAACCCGACGCATATACGTACGCCCCATCTGCGGTTAGCGTGATAATCGCAGCGGCGATGTCAAAGGTTTCAATTTACGCATTTATACGAATCTTTTTTTCGGTGTTCACCACGGATTTTATCCACATTTACGTGCCCATTACCACTGTTCTTTCCTGGATAGCTGCGATAGCCATAATTTTGGGCTCGGTTATCGCAATAATGCAGACTAATTTAAAGCGAATGCTTGCTTACTCCAGTGTCT
>CABGHH010000115.1 GCA_902158745.1 Candidatus Methanolliviera sp. GoM_asphalt | reverse complement strand
GGACCTTTTCCTTAACGCTCACCACCATGGCTTTTAACCACAGCAGCTTAAGGCGGTTTGAAGCCTGCTCCTGCAAGCAGGCTTCGAGGGGCCAAACCCTCATCTCTCGTGCAGCTTCGTGGCACACGGTGAGTAACGCAGGGGAACTTCCCCCCTACGTCCTCTCAGAACCCGGCGTGAACCTCTCAGCTCACCGGGCTCCCATCATCCAGCCACAAATGGCTTTGCTTTCATCAAAGATTCCTCCCATCTCCTGGTTGATCTTTAAATCAAGCAGGATGACCCAACCCCTTCGCTCTATCTCCATTACAGAGACTTCATCACTAATACGGGCTGGTCCGCCCCTATTCCCCTGCATCGGTACTCTCACACTTGTGGGGTCCTCCCACTTGTGTTTCTCCCTTAACATTAGGGGATAGGTTCCCACGTTCCACACAAGAGCCAGGACCATGTTCACGCCGCCTTTATGCCGGACGCCATCTGGGCAGTAAGCAGGTTTTCCCCCAGACTTATCCCAGGTCAACGACCAGCCCCTGGTTTTGACGCCGTCCATACGCTTTCGACACTTCCTCAGCGGTTCACTTACGTTCGTTTCCATGATCCACACATGATCCCATCTTGTGGGACCTTTTCCTTAACGCTCACCACCATGGCTTTTAACCACAGCAGCTTAAGGCGGTTTGAAGCCTGCTCCTGCAAGCAGGCTTCGAGGGGCCAAACCCTCATCTCTCGTGCAGCTTCGTGGCACACAATCATCAGCATATCGAACTACCTCATAGCCAAGTTCTGCCATCCTTTCATCGAAGTAATGCAGATATATATTAGCTAGAAGAGGTGATATGACGCCGCCCTGCGGCGTACCGATGACATTCTCTCTCAATCCCAGTCCCTGTTCCATTATATCAGCCTTGAGAAAAGCTCTTATCAGTCTCAAGACCCGACCGTCACTTATTCGTTCTGCAATTGCATCCATGAGTTTCTCATGATTCACCATATCAAAGAAGGCTTTTATGTCTGCGTCTAGTACCCATTCGTGTCCTTCATCTCTGACAGCTTCTATCTGCTCTATCGCTTGTTTCGCACTTCTTTCAGCTCGGTATCCGTAGCTTGAGTCCAAAAACTCAGCTTCAAATATCGGTTCAATGACATTCTTCAAGGCTTGTTGTACCACTCTATCTCTGATTATTGGAATCCCCAACGGTCGTTGTTTACCATCTGACTTCGGTATATATATCCTATTCACTGGCATAGGCTCATACTTGTCCTGCCTCAGTAGTCGCTGAATCTCATTGAGATTCCGCTCCAGATTGCGCTCAAATTCGTCAATAGTGACTTTGTCTATTCCCGCAGCACCTTTGTTCTTCTTCACTTTCTTCCATGCTTCGTTAAGATTCTTCCAATTCCAGACCTTATCAATCAAGGAATGGACTTTCCTTTTTCGCTCTTTTCTCACCAACATCCAACAGATTGCTTCAATACCCAGACCATTTCGGCAATCGGCGTAGCGTCTTTCTCTTGAGCTTACTTTCACCGATTTCCTACTTGATTTACGCATCTATCTCTCCTGTTCTTCAGTTTCGCCAAAGCAGGACCCCTTCGCATAATCGGTGTTTTATCCTCCCAACTGTCACCAGCGTTCACTGGCACCGACATCATCGCTACTATGAGTCCGTCCGACTTCTCGCATCGCATCATTCCGGCTTTCCCATTCAGGTTATACCTTCCTTACCTCTCTCGAGGACGATACGAGATCTCCCTCGGTCGCCTAACCACCCTTTCGCCTTCATCCCGACCCTAAGCAGACATGCTAGCCCTCTATGGGAATCTCCCGTTTTTGGGACCGCGATTACATACGGTAAGCCCGTCCCCATAGAGGCATCGAACTTCCCCAAAGTGACGGAGGGTCGTCGCTTAGCATATCCCACCACTGGTTCGCTTGTACTTCGGGCTAAAGACCGCCTCAGGCTCTTCAGATTCCCCCTCACGAGGGACACCCTGCCACTATTGGCTTCTACACCGATACGGGTAAACAGCACAGAAGGGATTTTAACCCTCTGGCTGATTAGGCTACGAGGCACAGGCCACTCCGCAATGAAATTGCGGGAGTCTCCCCTGTTCTGCTTTTTCTCATCGCAGATATTCCTCCGTAAAAAACTCTCTAATTTTCTGTTTAATTTCTATTGATTTTCTTGGATTTAAGGGTATGTGAAGTCCATAAGAAGTCTGTTTCTGAGTTTCATGCACATTTATATAGTTTGGTTATACACTCATTATATACTATGTTTGGGGAAAAATCGGTATTAGTGGATTTTTTTTGGCGATACGCCCTTTATTAGGGTGATGGACTTTTTAATAGAGAATATTGGCTACGACTACACGGAAACAGAGATTGCGAAAGGGTCAGAGATCAATTGGAGCACTCTTTCTAAAATGCTGGATAGGATGGAGCGGTATAGGTTAATTGTAGTAAGAAAAGAAGGGGAAAAGTTATATCGAGTAAATGAGAAGAATAGCCTGGTAAAAGACTTGTTAAATCTGGAAATGGACTTGATTGATGAATATTCTGAATTGGAGATGGTTATTCCTGCCAAATGAAATAAAAGCAGCCTGCTCCAGCTCCTTCCCTTGCTTTTGTCTTTATCTCTTCTTTCTTCTCAATAACGTTTTAGGAAAAGGATACATATATTAATCCTCGCCATTAAGGATTCTGCGAGGTACATAATAAAAGGGGAAAAATGAAGAGCAGGGGAGTTTACATAGGAATTGGTTTTCATCTCGGCGTGGAAGCGGCAGAGATAGAGAAAGCGATTTGCAGGTTTTTAGAAGAATTGGGAATAGAACTAAGAGAAGTCAAAGGGTTATGCACAGTGGACTTCAGAAAAACAGAGCAGTTAGAAAAGGTTTCCTCGCTGCTCAAGAAGCCTCTGTTTTCCTTTTCACCCGATGAAATCAACAGTGTGGTGGACGTGCAGTCGAAAAGTGCAGCAATGGATGCGTTTAACATAAAGGGCGTTGCAGAACCCTGTGCTATCCTGTGTGCGAAGAGAAATAATAGCGGATACAAAACGGTGAAGAGGAAATCGTTTGATAGAAAAATAACCCTTGCGGTGGTGTCCTAAAACTTTTTTGTTGTATATAAGATATAGCTTCTACCTATTTAGGACGCAGATTTACGCAGATTTACGCAGAAAACTAACTATTTCCTCAAATTATCAAATGCCTTACGTTTAACTTTTGGTTTAGTGCCAAAATTAAATTAAAATCCTGATTATCCGCGTTCATCTGCGTCCGATTATAAAAAATTATTCTTTTTAACTTCGTAAAAACCTTTACTAAAAACATGTTATCGGTAGTGGGCATCGGACCGGGTTCTTTGGATTTGATGACAGAAAGGGCGAGAGCACGGATTTTACGTGCGGACGTCATTATGGGCAATGTACGGTACATCGAGCTGATAAAGGACGTTATTCCCGCGAGTGCAGAGGTGGTGATAGGCAGGATGGGAACCGAGGTAGAACGTGCAAAGAAAGCAGTCGAGCTGGGGCAGTATAAAGATGTCGTTCTTGTCTCGGGAGGCGATGCGGGCATCTATGGCATGGCGGGGCTGGCAATAGAGGTTGCTGCAGATTCAGACACCAAATTAGAAATAGTCCCCGGTATAACTGCAGCATCAGCATCCGCAGCATTACTCGGTGCACCCATATCAAATGATTTCGCAGTTGTCAGTTTGAGCGATTTGTTGGTACCCTGGAGTGAGATAGAGAGGAAACTGGAAGGATTAGCACAAATGGACATCGCGGTGGTCGTGTATAACCCCAAAAGCAAAAACAGAACGGTGCAATTAGAGAAGACATGCGGGATTTTTATGCAGTTCCGTGACAGAAAAACAATAGTTGGCATCGTGAGAAATGCAGAACGAGAAGGATGCGAAATCGAGATTACCCGTTTAGAAGACTTGCCTGCGTTCTATCGCCGTATAGATATGTCAACGACCATTATTATTGGCTGCTCGGGGACAAAAATTCTTGGTGGTCGAATGGTTACACGCAGAGGTTATGAGACGAAATACGATTATGAGACAGGAAACGGGAATGCTGACGATATAGCAGCGGGTTATGTAGAGGCGGGAAACAGGGTGTGGGAGAAGAGCAAGGCAATTGTACGTGATATTGTGTCAAAATACCCGGGTTCGTTAAGTGACATCGAAAAACGAGTGGCGGGACGCGTGGTTTTTGCCAATGCCGACCCCTCCTTTCTGGACTTGCTTGTATTTAATCACCATCCGGTTGAGACGGGGATACGGTGCATAAAAAAGGGTAAAACAATCATTACGGACATTGAAATGGTGAAAGCGGGCATCAGCAAAAAATACAGGAAAAATGTACAGTGTTTCGTGAATGCGCCAAATGCAATGGAGATAGCGAAAAGGGAAGGGCTCACGAGAACTGCTGCGGGAATCAGGCTCGCAAAGGAACTTATTCCGAGCAACGTCGTGGTTATTGGAAATGCACCTTCGGCATGTCAGGAGATTTGTGCGCTTGTCGAGGAAGGAGATGTAAAGCCCGCTCTTATCGTTGCTACTCCTGTGGGGTTTGTCAATGCAGCGGAGATGAAGGAGAAGATATTGTCTATGGATAATATACCTTGCATTGTGATAAGGGGTCCAAGGGGTGGAACTCCTTCGGCAGTGGCGATTATCAATGAGCTTGTGGAACTTGGCAACCGGTAAAATTTTTGCTTGCAAAAGTTTTTTCAAAAATCATGAAAATTGTAATTCACTGGACATGGTCTTCCATCGGACATATAGCGAGGCATGGGGTGAGGGCGAAGGAAGTAGAACAGGCACTAAAAGACAGAAATGTTTATTTATGGAGAGAAAGGCACATGAATGTCCCTTATCTTTACTGCATAGGTAACACCGGAGAAAGATACCTATTCATTGTTTTAAAGTATTCCAAACGTTATAATAGATATATTGTCAAGTCAGCAAGGGGTGCAGCGGAGAAGGAGAAAAAGTTATATAAGCGCAAAAAGTGAAAATAAAAATATGAAAAAGAGAGTACTTCCTCTGGTAGAAATGGATTCCGACGAAGTAGAATCAATTGATGACATTGCCTACGGGCTACATTATCGAGTAAAAGGAGGCTTCCAAGTGGAATCTAATCTGCTGGAACTCGCAGAAGAAATGGAACTTAATACAAAAGTCCAAATCATAGGGAAAGAGGCGGAAATACCCGTTGACGAATCCATATACGAGAAACTTAAAGGAAAGAGGATAAAAGTCGTGATGAAAGAATGAAGTAAAATCATGATTGACCCGGTATCAGGAACGGAATATTCAGAAGAAATCATAAAAAAAGCACTGAAAACGAATAATATCGGCTCAATTAATGCCTTAATCGGGCAGATAAAAAAGGGCAGAGTGGTTCTGCTCGAAGACGGCAAGATACTCAAGCGAGGATATACAACGGGGACGTGTGCCGCGGTGGCTTCAAAAGCTGCTGCTCTTCTGTTCGTGGGAAAAGAAGCGAAGAAGGTGGAGATTACAACCCCTGTTGGCGTAAAAGTCGAGATGAA
>CABGHH010000114.1 GCA_902158745.1 Candidatus Methanolliviera sp. GoM_asphalt | reverse complement strand
GGGGCATCCGGTAGGAGGAACGGGAATATATCAAATATACGAGATCGTGGAACAATTGAGAGGAAAAGCTGGTAAAAGACAGGTAGAAGATGCAAAAACTGGATTGTGCGTAAATTTTGGGGGATTTGGTGATAATGTGATCGTCAGCATATTGAAGAGGTCGTGATATGATGAATGGGGGATATTGCGAGCATTGTGGCAGGATATTTTATCCAGAAAGAAAGTATACGTGCCCGTATTGTGGCTCTAATGAGATGAAAAGGATAAAACTCCCAGAAAGAGGTAGAATAATCTCTTATGCAGTAAAAAAAGATAAAGACGTCGTTACGGTGGTTGAGCTCTCAAATGGATGCAGGATAATTGGTGTAGTAAAAGGAGATCGTATAAAAAGAGACGTTAAAATTTATAAAAATGAAGAGGGCATAATCGAGATCTTAAAGGAATTTGATCTGTTAGAATACTAAGAAGATTATCGTTTGTCGCCGCTATTAGAGAAATGTTTGAAGAGATACGAAGAAGGCGAGATGCTTCTCTTCCCTCCAATCATCTTATCGTCCCCCCTGATCGATCAATAGTTTTGAATGTACTAAATGATAATAGAAAATTATATATGACACATAAACCCAAAACTAATTTTTGGGTGTGACAGATATGCAAAAATATAAAATAGTGGTGCTGCTAATAGCTTTTGCACTGTTGTTGGGTGCTACATTTTTGGTAGCGGCAGAGAATTTTGGGAATCCCGTAAAGGCGTCGGAAATGGGAGAAATAGATTATCCCTATCCCACAGGTGACGGAATAGTGAAGTGGGTCTCAACGGAATGGTTGGAAGAGCATCTTTACGACGAAGATCTCATGATCCTCGATGTTCAGCCAGGTTTCCCTGATTATATAAAGGCACACATTCCTGGTGCGGTTTACATGAATGAGGGGTTACTTCGTGTTCCGCTGAATGGTAGGCCTTGCGTGCATGTTCCTCCGGAAGCAATTGAGCCTGTCTTGCAACGTGTGGGCATCAAAGCAGACGTGCCTGTTGTGGTATATACAGGGAAAGGAGGATTTAATAATTCTGGAGATGGTCTTGAACAGACGATGATGACGTATTCTCTTGCACGATTTGGCCAGGATAATATATATGTGCTTGACGGAGGCTTCAACAAGTGGCAGGAGGAAGGACGGGAGCTTACAAAGGTCTTCCCAGAAGTTGAAGAGTCAGATTTCGAGGTTAATTGCAGAGTCTCGGAATACGCCATAAGCATGGAAGAGTTAAAGGAGATAAAGGATGATGAAGGGGTCGTCCTACTCGATGCGCGGCCTGCTAAAGCGTACGAGAGACAAGCTATACGGATCAAGCCAGGGCACATTCCCGGAGCGGTTATAGTCTTCGACAAAAATAATTTCTCATCATCGCAACACAATCCCCATAGGTGTCAAGAATTTCTCTATCCATCCATTAGCGAAACTTAATGAAGAAGAGAACGCATGGAATAACACTTCAACAACTCGTTTGACCTCTTCCTTGCACATCAAAAAGATCGATGACAATTCCCTCTTTATGCTCTTCCAGATGAACTCGATCGGATTCAGATCGGGAGAATAAGGCGGTAGAAAAACGAGTACGATACCAAGATCCTTAACAGCTTTCTTTGTTTTAAAGCTTCTATGCGAGCTGAAGTTGTCAAGTATTACCACGATCCTCTTTCCCCTGTTCTTATCTCTCATCTCTTCAAGAAACTCGATAACATCTTCTTTTTTGGACGAATCTTTTGTAGAATAAACGCTTTCTCCATTTAAAGCATAAAATCCGAATGAATTTACTCTCTCCTTCTTTGCCGTATTCTTCTTTATTCGCAACTTGCCAAATGACCATAGTCTTGAGGTATTGACATTGGTATGATGAGAAGATTCATCGAGGAATCCTACAACTACATTTTTTGATATTCCAGCTCCACTCAGTCTTTTTTTAAAATATTCTCGGCATCTCTTGGTCTCTTCAGATCGTTCACATACGGTTTCTGATAATTCATCCCAATCTTCCTTAATATCCTCGAAACGTGCCTCAATGTGAATTCCACATCGAAAACATCCTTTATTAGATTCCTTACTTCTCTCGTTGTCCAATAGTCTCGCTGCTTCAAGCGTCTTTTTAGATCTTCAAACTCATCATCTGAAAGTCTTCTCTTTCTTCCTGTCTTCTTTCTCGTTTTTAATCCTTTAAACCCTTCTCTTTCATACCTCTTCTTCCATGTATATACCGTTCTCTCCGTCGTTCTCATTATCTTTGCCACTTCTCTCTGTTTGTATCCTTCTTCGAGGAGAATTATCATTCTTAGCCTATCCCGAACTTTTGGATCTTTTTCTCTCTTTAGCCTCTCATCAAAAAGATCTATCCCATCCCCTTTCATGAGTTAAAATAGGTAGAATGTATATAAGTCTTTTACTATAAATCTCCATATCGTTGAGAAGTCGGGAATCTCTGCAGAATCTATAAAATGCTGGAAAGATATCCTGTCTGCTAACTGAAATTCCATCTCCTGATCTGATAAGTTATACCAGTTCTGCAATACCAGAACCTTTAACATAACTATCTCATCTATGTTTGGTCTACCACCTTTTTCCGTATGGTTTTTATATAGACTGGATAATATCGGTCTGAAAACTTCCCAATCTATTATATCTCTTACCCTATTCAGTCTATCACCCAATTTGCTTATATGCCTATAAAGCTCATTTGATGCAAAATCAAATAGTGTGTTGCGCATAGAGAGATATGGTTCTATGAGTATTTATAACTATTCAAGGAGGTTTTGCAAACCTCTCTATAGTTAAAAAAGGTATAGAAGTGATCGACCTTTGCTCCTCTTTTAGAAATAGCGAGGTTGCAAGGATCTCGGAGGCTGTCGGCAGAGATGTGGTTGTAGGCGTCGTCAGATACGATCTTGAAAATTCAGCGAAGTTTATGAAACTCTGAAAACACGTTGATCGTTGTGTAGTTGTTATACTTTACTCCAATTTCTCTTGTCTTTACTCTTTCTTTCCACAATTTATCCTATCTCCTATACTCTAAAATATCTAAAATATTTAGGCAGTATGAAAAACTTAACGATTTATTCAAAAGAGCGATATAGGTGTCTTGTCAGATAACTCAATCTTTTATCTTCTCTATATACCCTATGAAATGGGACTGGAAAGAATTGGAACTACTGATGATGCGAAAACATTTATATCAAATTTTTGTGGATAGAAGATATCGGTTTTCATGGGTATAAAAATTTCCGGTATAGAACTTGAGAATCCATTGATCCTGGCATCCGGAATTCTCGGAAGTACGGGATCGTCCCTCAACAGGATCGCCAGAACGGGTGCTGGGGCTGTGGTCTCTAAATCTATAGGTATGGAGTCGAGAGAGGGATATGAGGGGCCTGTTCTACTCAAAGTGGACTGTGGATTTTTAAACGCGCTCGGACTCCCAAATCCATCGTATAAAAATTTTATAGAGGAATTAGAGGATTTTGACAGATATTGCCCCTTGATCATCAGCGTATTCGGCTCATCCTCCTCTGAGTTCGTCGAGGTCGCAGAAGATCTCGAAGATTATGCGGATGCCTTCGAATTAAATTTGAGCTGTCCACACGTAGAAGGTTATGGGATGGAGATCGGAAGAGATCTCACCTTTGTTGAAGACATTACTCGCGAATTTAAAAGGAGCATAAGCAGACCAACATGGGTGAAGCTAACTCCAAATGTTGGGGAGATAACAGAGATAGGGCTCGCCGCAGAAAAGGGGGGAGCGGATGCGGTCGTCGCGATAAATACCGTTAAAGGATTGAGAATAGATGTTGAATCCGGTTATCCACTGCTTGGAAACGTTTATGGGGGGCTTTCCGGGAGGTGTATAAAACCAATCGGCCTGGCGGCCGTGTATTCCCTCTACAAAAAACTTAAGATACCGATCATAGGAGTTGGAGGCATAGAGGATTACAGAGACGTTCTCGAGTATCTGATGGCAGGGGCAAGATGCATCGAGATAGGAAGTGCACTCTATTACGATCTCGAAATATTTAAAGAGATAGATTCAGATTTGAAGAGACATCTTGAAGAGAATAGTCTAGAAATGGAGGATATAATTGGGTTGGCACACAGAAAAAGAAAAAGAAAAAGAAAAAGATAGAGAGATTCTGCCAAAAGATGTGGTGATCAAAAGAATCAAAAGAGAGAATAAGGACGTTAGAACCTTCTTCTTTGAAGATGCCCTCTTAGACGTAAGACCTGGAAGATACGTGATGGTCTGGGTGAGGGGGATAGATGAGATTCCTATCTCTCTCTCGCACAAAGACGCGATAACCGTAGAGAGAGTTGGAAAGACCACGGAATCCTTGTTTAAGTTAAAAGAAGGAGATTCCATCGGGATAAGGGGGCCTTTTGGAAACGGATTTGACATAAAGGGAGAGAATATCCTCTTAATCGGTGGAGGTATAGGTATAGCTCCATTATTATATCTGGCAGAGGTTTTCGGTGAGAAGAAGAAAGATATAACGACGCTGATCGGATCGAGAAGCAGAGAGACACTCCTCTTCCTTAAAGAATTTGAAAAAATTTCAAAAGTTTTTGTTTCGACAGACGACGGTTCTCTTGGGAAGAAGGGCAGTGTGCTAAATATGTTGGATGCAGAGATTTTTAAGCAGGAGTACGATATGATCTATGCCTGCGGACCCGAAAAGATGCTCCGTTCACTCCTCGAATTCTTTAATGAGAAAGATCTGTTGGAGAAGACCCAATTCAGTCTTTCGAGGATTATAAAATGTGGTCTTGGCATCTGCGGCTCTTGCTGCATCGATCCAAAGGGTTTGAGGGTTTGCAGAGACGGACCGATCTTTTACGGGGGTGAGATATTAAATTCTGAGGTAGGGAGATATGAGAGAGATCATACCGGAAGGAGAAGGAAGGTGTGAAATTTTATCCGCGAAACCTTCTCTGAATCTCCCTCATCTTTTTACGAAGATCTCTATCGATTCTATCGAACGTCATTATGATCGGGGTCATCTCCTTACGAGACTCCTTATTGATCCTATAAAACTCCTTCTTAAATCCTTTACCGTTCTATGCTTTTACGAAGCTCTTCTAATCCTCTTATATCTTGTTCTATTCCTATTAAATACCGTATTGTGCATAAACAAACTTGATTTTACAAGTATTTATAGGTATTTAGGGGGTTTTGCAAAGTTCTCTAATATTTAGTATGTGGTCAACTATGTCTTTCACGGGAGTATCCGCTCTGAATACATTATTTACTCCCATCTCTTCTAGCTCATACACATCATCCTTAGGTAATACTCCTCCAACTAATACTGGCAGATCTTCGATTCCCCTTTCCTTAAGTAATCTCATTACTTTTGATGTGTGGGCAAGATGCTCTCCTGAGAGGAAGCTTAAACCTATAACATCTACGTCCTCCTCTATTGCTGTTTGTACAACCTTCTCGGGCGTTTGGAACAATCCTGTATAAATCACCTCCATTCCGGCGTCCCTAAGCATTTTGCTCAATACCAAAGCTCCCCTATAATGGCCATCCAAACCTACCTTTGCGATCAATA
>CABGHH010000113.1 GCA_902158745.1 Candidatus Methanolliviera sp. GoM_asphalt | reverse complement strand
TCTCTGTCTATTATTCTTGAATGGGACTTAAATGACTCGATAGACGGTACCGATGAGAGGTGATTCTTTTAAATCGGATGAATGTCAAATTAGATTTGGGGCAAAAGTGGGATAATTTGATACCGTCAAGTTGACAGTCCCAGTTAATAGATAGATTTAAATATTGTAAAAGCATTCAAGCTTATGGGAGATGGGGAGATAAGATGATTGAGTGGATACTGGCAATTCCAGCGGTTTCTATATATTCTATCGTCGTATATTTCAGGTACAATAAAATTTCGAATAGAAACAAGAAACTGCAAAAAATGCTGAAGGAAGAAATTAAGAGAGAAAATAAGCTAGAAGAAGATAACAATAAGTTAAAAAGGGGACTTAACAGGGTAATGGGTGAAGGGAACCGATCAAAAGAAGATTTTGATCATTTGAAATCTAAATTTGGTGAGGAAAGGGGTCGATTGCAAAAAGAGTTGAGTGGAGCTATAAATAAGAATACATTGTTAGAGGAGGAGTTGGGCAGTTTATACCTGAGAATTGATAAAATCGATAAAGTTGTAAATACCGTGCAGAGAGAGTTGAGCGAAGCTGTAAAAGAGAGAGGTCGCCTGCAGAAAGAGTGGGGTGATTCTTATTCTGAGATCCAGAAGAAATTGATTGAACTCTATGCCCGAGTCGATAAAATTGTAAATACCGTGCAAAAAGAGTTGGGCGGAGCTGTAAAAGAGAGATCCAAACTGAAAGAAGATAATAAGAGGCTACAGAGAGAGTTGAGCGAAGCTGTAAAAGAGAGAGATCGCCTGCAGAAAGAGTGGGGTGATTCTTATCCTGAGATCCAGAAGAAATTGATTGAACTCTATGCCCGAGTCGATAAAGTTGTAAATACCGTGCAAGAAACATTAAACGAGAAAGAAGAAACAAAAGGGGAAGAAAAATACGACTACGGTAAAATCTCGGTAAAGACGAAGCAGTAATGATATCTATCAAAACTTAAATTTACTTTGTAAGTCCGAGTAAATCTTCCACGCTCTTTTCTCCGTACTTCGATATTATTGTGTTAATCTGACTTGTCTCCGAGGTTATCTGCTCTCCGCAAACCATCTTCCTTCTTCTTTCTCCATCATGCCGCGGTTTAAATCCCTGCCCTCTCCTTCTAAAAAGAATTTTTTTCCTTTTTCCGCCAGGTAAATCTGACTTCATGGGTGTTCCATCCTTGTTAGATCCTCCGGTGATTTTGAGTCTGTACCCACCGAGCCCCAACGATCCACCGTCTAATTCATCTCCAATATTCATCCCAGAGATCTTATTTACCGCTTCCACTTGGTATGACTTCCCAGTTTTTTGATCAGACACTATTAATTTGACTTTTGCCATAAATATCCTCCTATTTAGCCCAAAACGGATTATCTTTTCTCTTTATCTCTATTAAAATTTTAAAGACGTCCGCATCTTCGCAAGAGAAAGAATCGTAAAACTCCTCCTCCAATATCTTCGCGTGCTTTTCTGGAATATCAATGTTGAGTGTATCACCCTCTTTTATCTGTCTCCCCACCGTGACATCTTCTATAGACATGGCAACCTCCATATCCTTATCTGCGACTTTTATCGTTTTCCCTTTATCCTGGATCTGTTTTATACTGCCAGAGTATCTACCATCATCATTTATCAATGATAATCCAGGTTTTACGCTTCCGGCCAATACCCTCACACCAACTATCGCCGGTTTGCTTGATCTGAATACAAAATCCGGCAAAATCTCTATTCTTCCAGGTCTCGTAATCGCTTCTATCTTCCTCTTCTCCCTTAAAGATCTTTTCTCCTCAAACCATTCTAAATACTCGTCTATCAAATTGTAGATCACGTCATCCACAAATACCTTGACCTCGGACTTTATCAAGTATTGACGTGCGTTTGGTAAAACATTCACGTTAAATCCTATTAAAACTGAATAAAGCTCCTCTTTTACTGTTTCTGCTTCTATGATATCTCTTTTGGATATATCTCCGATATCTGCCATTCTTATTGGAATATCCTTCTCTTTGAGCTCACCTATCAGGGCATCAAGGCTTCCTATCGTATCCGCCTTTATCACGATGCCATCTGTTTTTACCTCTCCGAGAATCTTAACCTCTGAGATCTCTTCCTCCATCTCTCTCTTAATCTCTTCCACTCTATCGTTTGCGACGACGAGTGGAGACCCCGCCAGTGCGTCTTCCAATTTTGGAGCAGATATTTTTATACCGGCTGCTGCGGTAACCTTTTTTGCCCGGTTAAACCTCTTTTCAATCCTTATTTCTGTCATAGGACTCGGTTTTAGCAATGCCTTTACCTTGGTTACCACTGGTTTATCCTTGCCGCCTACCACGATGGTATCTCCTTCCTTGATCATTCCATCGTATAGTATGGTGTCTAACGTAATTCCCAACCCTTTTTCTTCCTTAATTTCCAATATAACTCCTTTACCTGGACCTTTTGCGTGTATTTTAAGGCTCTCTTCCAAGAATCTTTGTGCCAGCCCAACCAAGATGAGAAGTAGATCGGATACTCCCTCTCCGGTCTTTGCACTCATCGGAACGACGCTTATATTCTTCTGAAAATCCCTCACACGATCGTATCTGTCCGAACTGAATCCATGTTCATAAATCTGCCCTATGAGAGAGTATAAATGATCATCAAAGATATGGCAGGTATTTTCAGCCTGTTTTTTGTAAGAAGATACAAAAGATTCATCTTCAAAGGATCTCCAGCCTCCAATTCTGTCTATCTTATTTGCCGCCACGACAAAGGGCGTTTTATATCTTTTAAGTATATTGATAGATTCTATCGTTTGAGGTTGGAATCCCTCAACGATATCCACAATCAGAACGGCCAGATCGGCCAACGCTCCTCCTCTGTTCCTCAGCGTTGTGAACGCGTGATGCCCAGGCGTATCAATAAAGAGAAGTCCAGGCAGCCCATATTCTACATTCGTTCCGCAAAGTTCTTTGATAGCAGATATTGGAACCTCTGTTGCCCCTATATGCTGAGTTATAGCTCCTGATTCTTTATCTATTACTCTACTACCCCTTATTTTGTCCAAGAGGGACGTTTTACCGTGATCTACATGCCCAAGCACACAGACGATCGGTGTCCTTATATCTTCACTCATATACCCAATCTTCATCTGCCCTTTTATAAGAGAAGATCTCATTCGGAGAAAAATGTTGCTTTATCTCCCTCTCTGCAGATTCTAAAGAATCTGATGCGTGGATCACATTTCTACCAATATCTAAGCAAAAATCACCTCTTATGGTGCCAGAGGAAGATTTCTTTGGATCGGTCTCCCCAACCATCTCTCTCACGATGGATACCGCATCCTTTCCTTCTATAACCATAGAGACGTTTGGGCCAGACGTTATAAAACTAACAAGATTTTTAAAAAACGACTTTCCCTCGTGTTCGAGATAGTGTTCTTCCCCCTCTTTCAGATCCATCTTCTGCATCTTCATCGCCGCGATCTTGAGCCCCCTCTTCTCCAACCTGGAGATGATCTCGCCCACAAGACCGCGCTTTACACCGTCAGGTTTAACCATCACATAAGTTCGTTCCATATCAACCCTTTTTAGTCCATTTCACCTTGCGCGGAATCCTTTTTAGTTTTAACATATTCTTTTCGCATTTCTTGGAACAAAAATAGAATATCTCCCCGCTCGTTTTAACGTACATCTTTCCCGTGCCAAGAGGTATTGGATTTTTACAAAAACTGCAAATTTTTTCTTCCAGCATTTAAAAATCTCCGATTTTTAAGTAATGCAAATGGGAACATTTGTAATCATTTAAAATCACTTTACAAATAACTTTTTTGCCTCTCTGGAAGTCTCCATCAAGACCAGAACATCACCCATCTTTATGGGACCAAGAACATTTCTCGTTACTATTCTCCCTTTGTTTCTGCCATCCAGAACTTTACACTTCACCTGGTGGGCCTCCCCGTGCATCCCTGTTCTGCCTACGACCTCAATTATTTCCGCCGGCGTGCCATCATCATCTGCCATAATCAAGCCTCACGTTTCTTTAATGAGTCGATCGTCTTTATGATCTTTTCTATTGAACTCTTCCCTTTGCCAACATCTACAATAGCAACTGCCGCAGAGGATATATTTACTCCACAAGAAGCCCCAAGCTCTCTCTTACTTTTGACGTATATATATGGCGTCTTCTTCTCTTCGCAAAGCGGTGGAAGATGTGCAACGATCTCTTCCGGCTCAACATCCTCGCTTATATATACCAGCTTAGCCATTCCTCTTTCTATCATCTTGGTAACCTCGTTAGTGCCCTTCTTTATCTTTCCGGTATCTCTTACCAACTCTAACGCCTCTAACGCACTATTCTCCAAATCTTTTGGAACATCAAACTTAACATATATTGGCTTCGCCATTTAAACCTCCTTCAAGGCAATATGAAAATGCCATCATTATTCATCGGTCTATAAGACCCAGACGAATTGGACTTTATCATCTCATCTTCCCCTATATTATATTTTCCTTGAGTTTGACTCCAACCTGACACCGTCATGAGAGATCTCGACAGGTATGGGAACACCGCCCGCCATCTTTATGGCATCGCAAATCTTCGATTTGCGAGTTTCAAATTGCTCAAAAATCTCCGATTTCCGACTACTTCGATTTGAAGCAGTTGAGACCTCTTTTTCTTCCCCGTCTTCCCAGTCTTCCCCGGAGGAAAGAGCGAAGATGCAACCTCCTCCTCCCGCCCCGGTAATTTTGGCGCCAAGTGCACCGGCAAGGAGAGAAGCATTGACTAAATTTGAGAGAGAGAAAGAAGAGACTCCGAGTGATTCCAATAAGCCGTTGTTTAAATTCATTAAACTGCCCAACTCGTTCTCGTTCTCGTTCAGATTATCTTCTTCTAGAATAATCTTAGCTCTCTCCGATATATCTCCGATAGCGTCGAATATGCGGTCTATGATCTTCGGATATTTTTCTCTTAAATGAGAGACGTTTGCAATCATATTCTTCGTTGAAGAGGGGCTACCGGTGTATCCTATAATTATACTTCCATGACCAGAAAAAGGATTTATCTGCTGACGACATTTTGAAAATCTTCCATCCTTATAATAGATAGCGCCGCCATAAGTTGATACGAAAGGATCAATGCCGGAAGACGCACCCTGAACCTTGCTCTCCACTTCCTTCCCCAATCTTGCTATCTCCTCTTTTTCTAAATCTATCCCAAATAACGTGGAAACGGACTTGATTGTTGCTACGGATAGCGCCGCAGAACTGCCAAGACCACCACCCACCGGCAATTCAGAATCGATCGTTATCTCTATTCCTTGCCCATGCTTTGCCTTCTTCATCCTCTTCGTACCAATAACAAGCTCTATTGCACGTTTTACATATTCTATAGTAGATTCTGTCTTGCCTTTACTGGAAATCTGAATACCTGAACCTGAATCTATCAGTCGAGATTTAACATAAATTCTCTTAGTTATCGCGGCTGCGATGGCGGGCTTTCCATATACCACCGCGTGTTCACCAAATAGTATCACCTTTCCTGGCGCAGACGCAATTATCACCAATTGTCAAACCTCCTAATCAACTAGGGACTTATTCAATCCCCTTCCGTGAGGGAGGGATAGTT
>CABGHH010000112.1 GCA_902158745.1 Candidatus Methanolliviera sp. GoM_asphalt | reverse complement strand
TTTTACTCCTTCCGGCGTTATCACCGAATCCGGAGAAATCAAAATTACCCTTGTTTCAATACTCATCTCGCTTCACTTCCATTACCTTCCATTTTAGTTTCTTTAAATATTAAAGAATTAACTTTCTCTTTGTTTTTCTTTTTTTAGAAAGAAAGTGTTTTGTGAAAAAGAAAAAGTGTTGATGGGCCCGCGGAGATTTGAACTCCGGACCTCTCGGTTATCAGCCGAGCGCTCCAACCAGACTAAGCTACGGGCCCACTCCTGTTTTATTAGGGATAGTCAAATAGCGAATAGCCAATAGGGTACTGACATGTATTTGCCTGACCCGCTAATCCCTATTTGCCTACTAATCCCTTTTCCCTCTTATCTATTCTAAATTAATTTAATCTTAAGATAACCTATAAAATTTTTTTTTTTATGCTCTTATGTTCTTGTCTAGTTGAAGTGTGATTCATCTGAACTTAATAGAGCATGGAAGGAGGATATGCACAAAAATAAATTATAGACACAGATTAACACAGATAGTAAGTATCAACACGGTTAAACTAAAATAAATCGGTGTAAATCAGTGTAAATCTGTGTCTTAAATAGAGGGAAGTTATTTTAAATTCACATACAATATACTAACTTGGAAAGGAATAGCTAAATAGGCATTTATGCAGTAAGGAATATGCAAGAACAAAAAACCGTAAAAATCCTGGACACATCGTTAAGAGACGGTGAGCAGACGCCTGGCGTATCGCTAACGCCCGAGCAGAAATTGCAGATTGCAAAACAACTTGATATACTCGGTGTTGACTACATAGAGGCAGGGACGGCGGTCATTTCGGAAGGCGAGCAAAGGGGGATAAAGGGGATAGCAAATGAAGGGTTAAAAGCGGAAATCAGCTCCTTTGCTCGGTTGTTGAAGGGCGACATTGACGCTGCGATTGAATGCGATGTGGACACGGTTAATTTAGTCGCGCCTGTCTCGGATGCGCACATAAAGAAGAAACTGAAGACAGATAGGGAATCGCTGAGGAACAGAACCTTAGAGATGGTGGACTATGTAAAAGGACACGGGTTAAAGGTAGAAATAAGCGCAGAAGACGCGTCACGAGCGGACACGGGATTTTTACAATCTTTCTTTTCTGATTTAGCCGCGGTTGTTGACCGTTTATGTTTCTGTGACACGGTGGGCATTTTGTATCCCGAGCGCACGAAAGAGCTATTCGGGCTGATTTGTAATTTTAACACGCCTGTTGCGGTGCATTGTCACGATGATTTCGGTTTAGCGACGGCGAATTCAGTGGCAGCCGTGCTGGCTGGTGCGGAGGTGGTGCACGTAACGGTGAACGGGCTGGGCGAACGAGCGGGCAACGCATCGCTGGAGGAGGTAGTAACCGCTTTGGAACTGCTTTACGGTATGAAAACGAACATTGTAAAATCGAAATTATACGAAACATCGCGATTGGTCGGTAATCTGACAAAGATGCCCGTTGCGCCGAACAAGCCGCTTGTGGGCGATAACGTATTTACGCACGAGTCCGGGATGCACGTTCACGGCACGTTAGCAGATACGACCTTATACGAGCCAATGGACCCCGGGATAGTAGGAAGGAAGAGGCGATTTGCATTTGGTAAGCATACGGGTACGGCATCGGTGAAGATGGCACTGGAAGAGCAGGGGATTCAGGCGGACAAGGAACAAATGGGTGAGATACTGGCGAAGGTAAAAGAGCTCGGGGACAAGGGTAAATTGGTTACCGATGCGGATTTTCAGGCGGTGGTGGATAACGTGCTGAGCATCGAGAGAGGCGAGAAGATAAAACTTGTTGACTTATCCGTGGTCTCGGGGAAGAACGTGTATCCAACAGCGTCAATAAGATTGGAAATAGACGGTGAGGACGTGGTAGAAGCAGCTGTTGGTGTAGGTCCGGTGGATGCTGCGATAAACGCATTGAAGAAGGGAATGAGGGGGATGGAAATGGCGGATTTGCGGCTTGAGGAGTATCACGTAGATGCCATTACAGGTGGAGCCGATGCGCTGGTGAACGTTGTGGTGAAGATGAGTAGAAGGGATAGGACAATAACGGCAAGTGGCGTAAGCGAAGATATCGTCCTCGCATCGTTGTATGCATTAATTAATGGCGTGAACAGGTTGTACCAATGATTAAAACTTATCCCAAAAAATTCCAAATCCCAAGCACCAAATAACAAACAAATTCTAAATCATAACGTAATTCCAAAATTCAAAACAAATCTTTCCCCGTTTTTTATTTTGCATTTTGCACTTTACATTCTGCACTTTACATTGATTATATAAGCCCTGGGCGGGACTCGGACCCGCGCTCTCCACCTTACCAAGGTGGCGCATTACCACTATGCTACCAAGGCAAATGTTTAGTTAGTTGAGACACAGATTTACACTGATTTATTTATATACTAACCTTTATATAGAACCACAGATATAAAAAATAGAGGTGAATAAAACACATGGCAGGACAATTAGGCGGAACGCCGATATTGATATTGAAGGAAGGTAGTGAAAGGACAAGAGGAAAAGACGCACAGAGCAGGAACATTCTCGCTGCGAAGACCATTGCTAACTCAGTTAAATCTACGCTGGGACCAAAGGGAATGGACAAGATGCTGGTGGACTCTATGGGCGACGTTGTAATAACAAACGACGGAGCGACGATACTGAAGGAGATGGACATAGAGCATCCCGCAGCGAAGATGATGGTAGAGATAGCAAAGACGCAGGACAATGAGGTTGGAGATGGCACGACAAGTGCAGTTGTTATAGGGGGCGAGCTACTGAAGCGTGCGGAAGACTTGCTGGATCAGGAGGTACACCCAACGTTGATTGTAACAGGGTACCGATTGGCGGCGGAGAAGGCGTATTCGGTGTTAAAGAAAATGGCAAAGACGGTCAAGCCCGACGATGTCAAGACGCTGAAGAAAATAGCAACGACTTCTATGACTGGAAAGGGAGCAGAGGTTGCAAGGGAACTGCTGACCAACCTTGCAGTGGATTCAGTAAGGGCGATAGCGGAGCCAGGAGGGCAAGTAGACACGGACCACATAAAGTTAGAGAAGAAGACGGGAGGAAGCAAGGACGACACCGTGCTGATAAAGGGGATGATAATAGACAAGGAGCGCGTGCACTCAGGGATGCCGAAACTCGTGGAGGATGCGAAGATAGCGCTGATAAACACTGCGATGGAGATAGAGAAGACGGAAGTAGATGCGAAGATAGAGATTACATCGCCAGACCAGATGAAAGCGTTCCTGGACGAGGAGGAGAACATGCTGAAGAGTATGGTAGACAAAGTAACAGGAAGCAGAGCGAACGTGCTTTTCTGCCAGAAAGGTATTGATGATCTGGCGCAGCATTATCTTGCAAAAGCAGGTGTGATGGCTGTGCGACGCGTAAAAGAGAGCGACATGAAGAAGCTGGCGAGCGCAACAGGCGGTAAAGTATTAACGACACTGGAAGAGATCAGAGAAGAAGACCTTGGAAATGCAGGAACAGTAGAAGAGAGGAAAATAGGCGGCGACGAGATGATATTCGTAGAAGATTGCAAGAACCCGAAATCCGTATCTATATTGCTCCGTGGTGGGACAGAGCACGTGGTAGACGAGTTAGAACGTGGAATGTATGACGCATTACGAGTAACGGCATGTGCAGTAGAAGACGGCAAATATGTAGCAGGAGGCGGAGCCACGGAGATAGAACTGGCGATACAACTGCGTGATTACGCTGCAAGCGTAGGCGGAAGAGAACAACTGGCAATACAGGCATTCGCAGATGCAGTGGAAGTTATTCCGAGAGCGCTTGCCGAGAATGCGGGTTTAGACCCCATAGATGTGCTCGTTGCACTTCGGTCTGAACACGAATCGGGCAACAAATATATGGGTCTGGATATGACCACGGGCAAACCAGCGGACATGATAAAGGCAAATGTCATTGAACCATTGAGAATAAAGACACAGGCGATAAGCTCGGCAACAGAATCAGCAACGATGATACTGCGGATAGACGATGTAATAGCGTCAAGTGCGTCGGCAGGTGGCGGTATGCCACCGGGTGGTATGCCACCAGGTGGTATGGGCGGAATGGAAGGAATGGGAGAATACTAATTTTTTTTTCTTCCTTCTTTTTTTATTTTTTTTATAAAATTCAAGAAGTCATTGAAATTGAATTGAAAGGATATGATATGAAACGTAGGGGCAGATAAAAATGGGACGGATAATAGGCATTGACCTTGGAACGACGAACTCCGAAGCGGCGTTTGTGGATGAAAGTGGCGAAGCGAAGATAATACCGAGTGCAGAGGGTAGTGCATACGGGGGGAAGATGTTTCCATCGGTAGTTGCATTTACAAAGGACGGCCATAGGTTAGTCGGCGTAGCGGCGAAACGGCAGGCGGTAGTTAATCCTGAAGGAACGGTACGCGAAACGAAGAGGAAGATGGGGAGTTCTGAGAAGATATACGTGAAGACCGTGGACAAGGAATTCACACCGCAGGAAATCGCTTCGATGGTATTGCAGAAGATAAAGACAGATGCAGAAGCGTATTTAGGTGAGAAGGTAGATGCTGCCGTTATCACGGCACCTGCGTATTTCGATGACAACCAGCGACAGGCGACGAAAGATGCGGGAGAGATAGCAGGATTCAAGGTAGAAAGAATAATAAACGAGCCGACAGCGGCGGCAATGGCGTATGGACTGGGCAAAGAAGGAGAGTATAAAGTCGCGGTTCTCGACTTTGGTGGCGGCACTTTTGACGTTACCGTTATGGACGTAGGCGAAGGCGTATATGAGGTGCTTTCTACAAGCGGGGACACGCATCTGGGTGGAACGGACATAGATGCAGCGGTGATAGACTGGCTCGTAGCGGGATTCAAAGAAAAAGAAGGGATAGACTTGAGGGGCGACCTGACGGCGATGCAGCGGATACGGGACGAGGCAGAGAAAGCGAAAATAGAACTTTCCTCTTCGGTATCCACAACGATAAATCTGCCGTTTATTATCGTTTCTGGCGGCGAGCCAAAGCATTTAGAGGTGACGTTTACGCGAGCGAAATTAGAGCAGCTCGCGGAGCACACGTTGAAACGGTTAGAGTCGCCGATACGAACTGCGCTGAAAGATTCAAAGCTTTCGCCTGACGACATAGACAAGATATTACTTATTGGCGGTCCCACGAGGATGCCGATGGTACGTGAACGATTTGAATCCATCTTAGGTAAGAAAACGGTAGGTGGAATAGACCCGATGCAGTCCGTGGCGATAGGTGCGGCGACACAGGCGGGTATTCTCAGCGGTCAGGTAAAGGCGGAGATAGTTCTGCTTGACGTTACGCCGCTTACGCTCAGTATTGAGACGCTGGGTGGTGTTTCAACTACGCTGGTCGAGAAGAACACGACGATACCAACGAAGAAATCACAGGTGTTCACGACAGCGGCAGACAGTCAAACGAGTGTGGAGATACATGTTGCACAGGGCGAACGCCCGATGGCTGCGGATAATACTTCGCTTGGCAGGTTTCATCTGGATGGTATTCCGCCAGCGCCACGTGGCGTACCGCAAATCGAGGTTAGGTTTGACATAGACACAAACGGGATTTTAAACGTAAATGCAAAGGATTTGG
>CABGHH010000111.1 GCA_902158745.1 Candidatus Methanolliviera sp. GoM_asphalt | reverse complement strand
ATATCGATCTCGATCTTCTACCAATCTCTCCCGATAGATATTCAAAACTCGAAGAGATCACGAGACGTTGCTTGAGAAGAGACGACAAGATCGTGGTTGCATCTCAACTAACCAGAGATTACTACATCGAGAATTTCTTGGCTGATAAAGATAAATTTTCTATAATCCCGCTCGGTTTGGATGGAGAATCGGATGATAGAGGAGAATCGAAGAAAAAGGTGAGAGAAGGAAAATTTAAGATCCTCTATCTCGGTAGGATCGCCCCAAATAAGGGTATTCACATCCTACTTAAGGCGTTGAAGAAGATATATGAGAATAATGAGTTGCCGATAGAGCTCACGATTTATGGCGGTTTTACGAGAGATTATGCCTCCTATTATAGCCATTTATCAAATTTTTCTCGCCATTTACCCGTCAAATTTGCTGGAAGGGTAAGAGAAGAGGATAAAACGAAGTTATATCAATCATTTGATGCCGTCGTCTGTCCATCGATCGCGCACGAGGGTTTTGGATTGGTGCCATTAGAAGCACTCAGATACAATGGTATCGTTATCGCATCGGACATATTCGTCAAGACGGGAGTATTAAGTAAAAAGGTTGCGTTCGTCTATCCGAGAACGGACGTCGATACGCTTGCCTCGAGATTAAAAGAAGCATTTCTGATGAATGAAAGCGAGAGATCGAGATTGAGAAGAAATGCCAAAATATGGGTAGAGAGGTTCAGCTGGGAGAGGCACGTAAGAGAGTTAGAGAAAGTTCTGATCTTGGTTGTCCTCAAAAATCGAAGTCCGACTACTTGAATTATATATTTCTATGTATATTATATATAACTATTTGGAAAAGTCATATATACCATTACATTATCAGATGAAGTGATGAATATAGGTATAAATTCACGTATGATAAATAAATTTGGTGGCCCGATACATCCGAACGAGGTGGACTTGATAGAACTCGGTATGGAGGACTCAAAGGTGCTCGATGAAGAGATAGATCGCGATATGTTGGATGAACTTGCATCGCTCAACACAAGGTTTTCGATCCACGCGCCGTATTCAAGCACCGAGAATGAAAATATAAGGGTTGATCTCGGAAAGAGGAGCAAAAAGAATATGAAAGTTATGAAAAAGGTCTTTGAGATCGCTTCTATTCTGAATGCAGAATACGTGGTTATACACGGCGGCAATGCAAGTGATGATCCAAGATATTCCTTCTTGAATGCTATATCCAATCTGAGAGATCTCTCAGAGATCGCAGATGATTATTCTATAACACTTCTCTTGGAAAATATTCGTAGGGGGCGTGATCGTGATAAGGTAGGTATCTTACCACATGAGCTTCTCCAGATAATCGAATCGGTGGCAAAGGATAACCTAAAGATCGTATTGGATATTGGACATGCGTTTCTCATGTCAGACCTATATGCATTTGACCTCTCTTTATATCTCGATATGCTCTCTCCTTATATCTATCATCTCCACATCCACGACAACCTCGGGATTCCGGAGATCGTCGATCCAAGATATGGCGATCAGCACCTCCCAATGGGTCACGGAATAATAGATTTTGCCAAGATATTTTGCCGATTGGGAGAGACGAACGTGAAAAATCTCGTGCTGGAGCTGAAGACGGAATCAAGAACCGATGCCATGGAGAGCATCGAGATGTTAAGGAATTTAATGTATCAGCCAAGTAGTCGCAAACCTTTGGTTTGCATATCCCAAAAATCTTCCGATTTTTGAGGAACTTGAAGTGACTCAATTTGTTTAATCTTTTGATCTTTGCGAAAGATATATATCTGGCATAATATTTAGGGTTTTAGTAAGGGGGGATTTTAAAATTCCCGAAGATGCCGGATCTACCGAAGTTGAAGAGTATGTTAAATATTTAATCGCGGGCTGTGGTAGCATGGGGCACGCGATATGCGAAGAGTTAGAGGCACATGGGGAAAAATTTATCGTCATCGATAAAAATGAGAGCAGAACAGAAACATTGAGGGACGAAAAATTTGACGCAAGCGTCGGAGATATTACCGATGAAGATCTGATCGAAAAGATCTCCATACCACCCACAATCTTTGTGGTGAGTTCTGATATCTCGGCAAACATCTCTTTCACGGAGAGGGTTAAAAAACAATATCCAAATGTCACAATATTTGCAAGAGTAGCAGACGAGTCGATGAAGAAAGAGTTGGCAAAGAAGGGAGCAAATTATGTCATCTTATCCCAAAAAATTGTGTCAAAAGTAGTTTATGAGAAAATAAAGAAATTAGAAGACTCGGCGGATGCACAAAAATTACTTAGAGTTCTGAAAGAGACAGAAGAAAAGTTGGCGATCATAGTTCACGACAGCCCCGACCCAGACGCACTCGCCAGTGCCCTTGCCCTAAAGTATATCGGAAATGGTGTGAATGTTGAGAGTGATATACTATATGGGAAAAGTATAGGACATCAGGAGAACAGGTCGTTCGTCAATCTCTTGAATATAGAGCTCAAAAAGATAGAGGATACTGATCTGGATGAATACGATAAGTATGCATTCATAGATACGGTTCCAGATGCAAACAATTCTGTATCTGTTAAGCCAAACATCATTATAGATCACCATGAAGTTACCGCGAGCGTTCCATACTCAGATTTTGCGTTAATAGATGCTAATTATGGCTCAACTGCGGCGATTATGACCAAATTCATACGTGAATTGAATGTAGATATACCAAAAGAGATCGCCTCCGCCCTTCTCTACGGGATAAGATCTGATACTCAAGATTTTACGAGAGACACCTCGTCCGCCGATCTAACCGCTGCCGCTTATCTATATCCACATGTGAATTACGAACTTTTAAAGCAGATAACAAGTTCTGTAATCTCCGTTGGGACTTTAAACGTTTTGGGTGATGCCATCAAGAACAGAAAGATGAAGGGGAGCTATCTGCTGTCCAACGTAGGCTTCATAAGAGATAGTGATACGTTATCCCAAGCCGCCGACTATCTGTTGAGGCTTGAGGGTGTGACAACCGCTGTGGTCTATGGAATAATAGAGGATAGCGGTATCTATATATCCGCAAGAACCAAGGATATACGGGTGAGCATGGGGGAGGTTCTGAAAGAGGCCTTCAAGGATGTTGGTTCTGCCGGGGGTCATAATGGTATGGCGGCCGCACAGATACCTCTCGGCATTTTTGATAGCATAAAGGACAAAGATTCTCTCATCTATCTCTGTGAAGAGGCCGTAACGAAGAGATTTCTTGCAGCGGTAGGGGCCGAAGACGAGAAGTGAGGAGATCAATCCCCTCTCAAATCTTCACCTCCACCGAATATCTGAACCGCTAGATTGTAGATATCTTCCATCCCGCTATATTCTTCCGAAGAAACGGTGATCATCGATCCCTGCATCCCTATTATCTCCAATGCCCTTAAAAATTCTAAATTCATCTCTTTTAGTATGCCTTTTTCCGAGATCAGTTCATCGTAGAGAGATTCTGGCTCGGTATTCCATTCCATTATCTTCTCTATCGTCTCCTCTTTGAGTGTATCAGATTTGGAGATGATGTTCACCTGGGGGAGAGAGAATCTAAATTGAACAGAGAGGGAGAGCATCTGGAGCGATACGAATCCTCCTGGGGTCTTTGCCATGACCGGATCGAGGAGGAATGCCAAGATGGAATTTTCCGATCCGAGTGCGTCTATTAGAATTCTACCAGACTCTCGGTAGGCGAAGAGTTCCATCTGTCCAGGCGTATCAACGAGGACAAAATCATAATCAAACTCATCGAGAGAACGTTTTACCTCATCGGCTTTTAGAGCGAGCTCGTCCGCACAGAGGATCTGCGCGCCGTTTGGACCCAATCCGAAATGATCCATAACATCGTAGAGATTTATCCAATCTCTTATATCCACCTCCGGGCTATACGGAAGATTCGTCTCTCCCGGATCCAGATTAACCGTTGCCACCTCCAGTCCCATATCCTGCATCCATATCTGGAGAGAGTGGGTCAATACCGTCTTTCCGCTGCCCGCCGTCCCCAATATGTAAATCTTAACGCCTTCAATCTTATCCAAATTTTGCCCCCATAATAGCTGTCTTGCCCAATTCCTCCTCTATCCTGAGAAGCCTGTTATACTTCGCGGTTCGCTCTCCTCTTGTCGGAGCACCCGTTTTTATCTGACCGCACCCCGTTGCGACGGCGATGTCCGCGATGCTTGTATCTTCCGTCTCTCCGGATCTGTGGCTGACTATCACACCGTATCCTGATCTTAAAGCCAATTCGGAAGCATCTAAGGATTCGGAGATCGTTCCTATCTGGTTTATCTTCAGAAGAAGGGCGTTGGCGGCACCCATATCGATACCTCTCTTCAACCTTTCAACGTTCGTGACGAATATGTCGTCTCCAATTATCTGGATGTTGAGCCTCTTTGTTATCTCTGCAAAGCTCTCAAAGTCTTCCTCTTGGAATGGATCTTCCAATGCCACGATAGGATATTCTTCGGTGATTTCCCTGTAATAATCCAAAAGTTCCATCTCTTCCAATCTCCTGCCGTCGATCTCATAGTATCCTTCCTTATCGTTGTAGAACTCGCTCGCAGCGGAATCTATCGCAAAAAAAACTTTTTTTGAGTAACCAGCCTCTTCCACAGCTTTCTCAAGAGACTCGAGTGCCTCTCTTGTATTCTCCATTGGGGGTGCAAACCCGCCTTCATCTCCGATATTCG
Organism: Candidatus Methanolliviera sp. GoM_asphalt; assembly: GCA_902158745.1. GTDB lineage: Archaea > Halobacteriota > Methanoliparia > Methanoliparales > Methanoliparaceae > Methanolliviera. Next base: position 1,056 of record CABGHH010000111.1, on the reverse strand, counting down.
TGGCAGATTTTCCATATTTATTCGTTAGAACTTTTTTTAACGAATGATAAACCTCTGATGCGATCTGAATTGCATCAGAGAAACGCTTCGCCACCGGAACTATCATATGTTCCTGTATCGCTAAATTATTTCCTGCGTGCATTCCGCCGTTTATCACGTTCATCATCGGAACCGGTAAGATCCTCGCGTTTGACCCACCCAGATATCTGTAGAGGGGCATCGAGAGGGAATTTGCCGCCGCTCTTGCAACGCCAAGCGAGACTGCCAGTATCGCATTTGCCCCTAAATTGATCTTTTTTTCTGTTCCGTCAAGTTCCAGCATCTCTTCATCAATCTTCCTCTGTTCTCTCACATCATAACCGATCAACTTCGGGCATATCAATTCGTTCACGTTCTCTACCGCTTTCTTAACGCCCTTTCCGCCATACCTGTCTTCCTTATCTCTAAGCTCCAGCGCCTCATTTGAACCCGTGGATGCACCTGACGGGACCGATGCCCTTCCAAATCCTTTCTTTGTGATTATATCAACCTCAATCGTTGGTTCTCCTCTCGAATCGAGTATCTCTCTCGCCCTTATATCCTCTATCTCTATCATTTAAATCTAATCCAAAAGATCAAAAGCACTCTTTAAAAATATTGCCATATCCTCCGGTTTATCTTCTATCACCCATTCACGTTGAAATCTCTCCATGAAACCGGCATCGTTGGTATATGTTCTTCCAAATCTCGGTCTCGATATAATCCTTGCGTTCAATAGGTAATAATCTAAATTTTCGCCCATCGGTGCGGAAAAGCTGCTAAGATTGAATGCGTTCATCCCCAAATCCTTGTATCCTTTGAGAATTTTTATCAAGCATTCAGAAAAATCCTCTATCTCCTTATCATCCAAATCGGAGAGCGAAGAAGAATTTTTAAATATAAATAGAACTTCTTTATTCCCCATTGGAGAAAAACTTGTCATAACCGCCAGATTTGTATCTTCGTATATGAACCTCTCTTTATTCTCTCTCTCCTGAGCGATCAGATCTTCCCAATAATTGTTTCCGTTCTCTACGT
>CABGHH010000110.1 GCA_902158745.1 Candidatus Methanolliviera sp. GoM_asphalt | reverse complement strand
TTCTCGTTCTTTGCCCCTATATCGATGAACATATCATCCAACTTAATGGGCTTCTTATCATCTTCCTTCTTCATCACGTGAGGTGGCTTAGAACCTATCACACCCAAGATGGGCCCCTTATCACCGTGTAAGACCACCCTCGTATTTAAGAGCGATTGATCGAACCATCCTCCAATCTCAACAAATCTTATGAACCCCTTTTCATCTATATATTTGGCCATCAAACCTATCTCGTCCATGTGAGCGGCGAGCATAACCTTCTTTTTGGAGTATTCTAAAGACTCCGAAGAGTTTTGAGCATTTTTAACGGTTATTAAATTTCCAAGTGCGTCTTCTCTGATCTCATCGACGTATTTCCCGATCTCACCCCTTAGAACTTCCCTGACAGAATCTTCATATCCGGAGATGCCGTTGCTATTGGATAATCTCTGTATAATCCTTTTAATATCGTTCATATCTATTCCAGCTTAGTGTGTCTCTTCTTCAAGTCTTCCTCATCTTCGTTCAGTATCGCCATCAACTCAGCCACGATACCATCCGCGAAGATCATCGTGGTATCCTCAAAGAACGTGCCGAGCGGAGCAAGATCTCTGAATTTTTCCACCTTGGGGATCACCACCACCAGATCTGAGATCTCTCCAAGCGAAGAATCCTGATTAGAAGTGATGGATACAATCTTTGCACCACCATCCTTTGCCGTCTCTGCCATCTCGACCGAAGATCTCCTCCCTCCGGAATCCGATATTACTATCAAGAGATCTTTGTCGGAGATCGCGGGCGTCGTCGTCTCTCCCACGACATAGCTGGTGAAACCGAGATGCATCAGCCTCATTGCAAATCCCTTCCCTGCCAAACCAGATCTTCCAGCACCCATCACGTATATTCGAGCCGCATCTCTTATCGTGTTAACCAGGTCTTCTACCTGCTTTGGGGCAATCGAATCGACTGCATCACCTATCTGTCTGATGATGACCCTTATGGCTTCCTTATATATACACTCCATATCTCCTCACGAAAAAACTATCTCTTTAGTCGCAAATTTTCGATTCTATTTTAATTTTTTCTATTGGAAAGAAGATATATAATTCTTTGATTATAATTGCAAATATATCTTCTGCATTAGGATTTTTTCCATAGATATTTAAATAAGTCCGATGGCATGTATTTAAAAGTATTTGGATGAAAATGATGTACAAGATAGGGATAATTGGGTGCGGAAGCATCGGCAGAATGATCGTAGAAAACGCTGAGTACGTAGATGTGAAGGTCGTAGCCCTTTACGACGATATCCTTTCGAGAGCCAAAGATATATCACCAGATGGATGCAAAGTGGCTAAGAACTTCGAAGAATTTTTGAGAGAAGACGTGGATCTGGTGGTGGAGGCGGCATCTCAAGAGGCGGTGCGAGAATACGGTAGGGCAGTACTGAAAAGTGGAAAGGATCTCATCGTCATGAGTTCGGGAGCGTTGCTCGATTGCCAATTGAGAGAAGAGATGATAGATGCTGCAAAAGGGCATAACTCAAATATATTCATACCTTCTGGTGCAATACTGGGGTTGGACAACTTGAAGATTCTGAGATTCATAGACGGAGATATATCACTCAAAACGATAAAAAATCCAAAAAGCTTGGGAATGGAAGATTTAATGGGTAAAAAAGTTGTATTTAGAGGAAAGGCAAGTGAAGCGGTGAAGAAGTTTCCGTTTAACATAAATGTTGCGGCGTCTCTCTCCCTCGCTACCGGAAGAGACATAGATGTTGAGATAGTTGCAGATAGCGATGTGAGCGATAACATACATCAAATCAGAGCGAAAGGAGAGTTTGGAAAGATAACGATTGATATAGAGAACTCTAAATTTCCAAAAAATCCTAAAACCAGTTATTTGGCCGCGCTATCTATTCTCTCACTTTTAAAGACGAGGAATGACCAGATAAAGATAGGATGAACTGCCTTGCCACTCAACACGCATAAGATAAAAATCAGTTAATGGAGGGAAGCTGATGAGGAATGTGCCAATGTTAAAGAAACTTTTGGAGTTCATAGAAGAGGATGCGCCGTATGGAGATATAACTTCTTCGATCATCGAGCCCGATACCCTTGTTGCCGCAAAGATCTATTCAAAAGAGGCATGCGTCTTGGCAGGCATCGAAGAGACCGTCGAATTGATGGAATATCATAAAATAGACGTTAAAGTTTTGGTGGGCGATGGGGAAGAAACGAAAGACGAGAGCGATATATGTATCTTAAAAGGAGACGCAAGGGGGATATTGCTCATTGAGAGAACCGTCTTGAATCTTCTTTCGAGGATGAGTGGGATAGCAACACTGACGAGAAGGCTTAAAAAGATCATCGATGAGGATGGTTTGGATGTGAAGATAGCTGCAACGAGAAAGACCTGCCCGGGCTTAAGATACTTTGACAAGAGATCTGTGGAGATTGGTGGTGGATACGCGCACCGGATGGGGCTTAGTGATGCGATATTGATAAAGGATAATCATATCGCTGTTGTGGAACTTGAAAGGGCAATAACATCTGCTAAAAAGAAATATTTTACTAAAAAGATAGAAGTAGAGGTTAAAACCCCAGAAGAAGCATTAAAAGCGGCCACTCTTGGAGCGGATATAGTAATGCTCGATAATTTTCAACCTGATATGATAAAAAAAGCCGAAGAACTGCTGACGAAGAACAAAATGAGGAAAGAGATAATATTGGAAGCTTCTGGAAATATAACGCCACAAAATTTGTTGGATTATGCAAGATCAGGTGTAGATGTGATCTCACTTGGTTTTTTGACCCACAGCGTTAAGGGAATAGATTTCTCACTCGAGATCACAAAAGTTCTTTAACGGCCTTCAGTTCCAACGCCATCATCACCCAATCAGTCTGCCCATCAATCATCATCGGCCGCACTTAAGTTTACACTTTTGTATCTGATAAAAATTTTTGCTTATCCAAGTACTCCTTATATTCGATGAGTTTGGATAAAACGCGGGCTGCCTGGGTGGTACTTCCATACAACGGAATTTCCCCTTCTTCCAATATTTTATACTCCTCAAACTCGAGTTCGCCCCACGGGTTCACTCCCACCATCTCCTTTTAAATTCCAGTCTCTCAAAGGGGGTCAACAAAAAATCTCCGCTTTCTATCCTATCTTTTAGTTCTAAAGACGCTTTTCTTGCCCCCATTCTATCTGACGCCCTGTATGTGACAGGGATTCTCATATCTTTGCCCTCACATATTACGTGCAGGTCTCCCATATCACATTTGAACGTATCACAGACCGTCGTACAGAAACCACAATTCCTGCATCTTTCCTCTTCGAAGATATAATCTTTAAAACATCCTTCAGGGCAGTATTCTTCGACCAGACACTCATCACATCTTTTGCATGCGTCGGGATCATAGCTGACCTTTAAATTGTTCTTCCATACCATTCCATACGTAGATATGCCTATTTCCCTTCTATCGTGAATGTCCATCAACGGAAGATCTATTGCCTCGTCCAAAACCTTCGCGTTCTTAAGTGTTTTCTCATCCAAAATAGGAATCGGTATAGCTATCGTATTCAAGACCTCTACGCCGGCAGAAGTGACCGTTCCGCCCATATACGCAGGTTTCATATCATACATCTCTGCTGTGGTCATCAGGAATGGATGTTCTGGGCTGGACTTCGTTCCATGCCCTAGTATTATTCCTTCTGCCCCATTCATCAATATCTTAGATCCTATTCCGATCGCCTCAAGATCTGGATCGTTCTGTATCGGATTCAACTCGCCACAACCGGCAAATGAACATTCTTTATACGGCCCCTCCAAATATTTTGGATGGAATATGGTCTTAACAGAACCTTCTTTTGAATTTGCAAACGCTTGATAATTTTTACAGCAATTCCTAAATCCTATGATCCTTGCTGTATTCATATCTTCGATCGTTATCGTCTCTTCCAATGTACGACCGTCCGTTGTATCCACCTCTACCTCGATCTCTTTTCCCTTCACTAAATCTTTAAAGAGGTGCCCTCCACCGTATCCTGGGTTGTGTAGGCTCTCCTGGGTACCATAAACGATCGTATCTATGTATCCCGCACGTTCGTTTGGTGCTGACCCTGGAAGTGCAGGTATCCCGTTCAATCTGAGCATCTTTCCCCTCTCAAATACCCCCGGCTCGGAGAAGCGGAAGCTTAAGTCGGCGGCGGTTCCGGACATGCATCCCCTCGTCGCGGTGGTTACGACATCAACATCTTTTATCTTTACATCCTCGCCGTTTCTCACCATATCTGAGAGATCATCGGCGCTGATCACGGCGACGTCTCCCTTTTTGATCTTTTCATTGATATCTTCTATCCTTCTTTTCATGGATATGACTCCCAAATCTTGATACACATTACGTCAGATCGTGTGAAAAGTAAATTAAGTTTTCCTATATCTTGTCCCTTGATACGTGTGCCAGATCCTCCTTCAGCATATTACACTACTTTTATTCATTAAAGGAATAGAATGGCATCTCAAGAACGCAATCAATTCTTTCAACCCAATGATATTAATCACCCTCGTAACATTGTATGCAAGTATGGTAAGACTCATTTCAGCCCCCACTTTCTTTATTCCCTTCATTAACATATGCCCTTGATTAAAAGATCTTTTTATCGTTCCAAATGGATGTTCCACCAGACATTGCCTTTCCTTGATCTTATCCTTATTACCTTCAATCCGCTTTTTCATCTCTTCCAATATCTCTTCATTTTCCCAGCGATATATGATCCTTCCTCTAAGATTACGAGTGCATTTAGACTTAAATAGACAAACCGCACACCTATTGGTTTTGTATAGCCTCATTAGCTTTCCATGAATCTCAGCCAGGTTCCTGAATGACAGCTCAAAACCCGCTGGACAGATGTAAACATCCATTTCTTTATCATACCTGAATTCTCTTTTATAAAAAGGAGGTTCTGGAATATTTATGCGCTTGGATACGTTGGGATCCGGTTCAGGAATATAAGGAATTATGTTATCATCAACACATTCCTTTATCTCCACTGCGTTATGATATCCCTTGTCTGCGGTCACCTCCAGTTCATCCACCTCTAAGATCTCTTTGGCTCTTTTTGACATCTTGCTTAACTGATTGTTATCTTTAACTTCATTTGTTACCTCATGATCAAGGATAAGTTTGTGTTTTGAATCTACAGTGATCTGCACATTATAGCAGACCTCTATCCTATGATTATTCATCATTGCACGGGAGTCAGGATCTGTCAAAGAGATCTGGGTCTCGCCAGAATCTTTCAGCTCTCTCAAAAATTTCTGGTATTTCTCCCTCCGCTCTTTGAGCTGTTCTATTTTTGACTTCAGCTCCTCTGCATCGGTAGAACTTATAAAAGCTTCATTGTTATCGTTCTCTTCCAGTTCTTCAAAATATCGATCTATCTTTTCACCTATCTCCTTTAGTCTCTTCCTTAATTTAGCTTCGTTGAAGTTTCTCTTCTTTGAATTCACTGCTCTGAACTTGCTTCCATCTATTGCTACAAGTTCACCTCCGAATAGATCAAGGTGTTTACACAAAAAGATGAACTCTTTGCAAACCTTCTTTATGGAATCGCAATTATCCTTTCTGAAATCCGCGATGGTTTTAAAATCTGGAGCGAGCTTTTTGAGCAGCCACATCAGCCCCAGATTTCTTTTGGATTCTTTCTCCAACCGTCGACTCGAGCGAACGCGATTCAAATAGCCATAAATGTAAAGTTTTAGCATGTCAGCTGGATCGTATGGAGGACGATCTG
>CABGHH010000109.1 GCA_902158745.1 Candidatus Methanolliviera sp. GoM_asphalt | reverse complement strand
ATTATTTCTGGAGAATTTTCAATGAAATTTTCAATGTCCTCAAAAATCTTCGATTTTTGGGATCCCACGACGAAGTCGTCAGGAGAAAAAGAACAAACCATCACTAGATTTTTAATAGGATGTCTGATACTGAAATACTAATAAACTGGAATCGAAATAACAAACGCACCTTTTTGGTAGGATATAAGATCAATAAATCGCAAGGGTAAAATGTGAAAATCACTAGATTTTTAGACAGTGCCGGACCAACAGCAATCATCACATCCACCGATCTATCTTCTATCAGATCCTTTCTGATCTTCAGTTCTGACTGACGTGCATCGCTGGCCGAGTTCGCCATCACAAAACCTGCTCTGCCCTCTTCATTTAAGGCACTCAGGAAAACCTGTATCCAGAGGTAATTGGCATTATTAACTCTTGGAACGCCATAAACAAATCGTTTGTCCGTTTTGACTTTCTCCTTATCAACTCCATTAACATTGAAAGGCGGATTTGCCATCACGAAGTCGAACTTACCGATGCTCTTGTGGAAATCCTCATAATAGGTGTTACCCTGTCGAATATCGCCCGATTGAGCATGAACAGCAAGGTTCATCTTGCAAAGTCGCACCGTCTCCGCCGTCTTCTCCTGCCCGTAAATAGAGATCTCCGCATTGGGATTCTTTCTGTGTCTCTCCACAAATTTCGCACTCTGTACGAACATACCACCAGAACCACAAGCGGGGTCATATATTCTGCCGTGATAAGGCTCAATCACTTCCACAATGAGTTTACCAACGAGGTTGGGTAAAAAACTCGCCGCCCCTCTGCCCTTCAGCCATTGCGAACTTGCCCAGGAAATATTCATATATCTTCCCAAAGAGATCTCCTTCGAGTGTCATCGGGATACTAGAGAAGGTTTTGAGCAGTGCAACGAGAACATCGTCTTTCAGCCGGTTATAAGTTTTGGGAAGAACATCTTTCAGGTCTTCATTCTCCCTTTCAATGGCTTTCATGGCACCGTTAATCGCTTTGCCAATGTTCTTCCCTTCCGGTAGATCCAAGAGATATGAAAAACGAGCATTCTCCGGAAGATAGAGAGCGCCTTTTGCATGATAATCGGCTTTTGTGATTCCACCACGGCGACTACTCATCCGCTGTTTTTCTATTTTGTCTTTAGCAAGTGTAAATTTATGGTCAGCAAAGCGTAAGAAAATTAAACCCAGAACAGGGACGGAGTATTCAGAAGATTTAAGCCTCGAATTAGCCCTGAGTTGGTCCGCGGCATTCCATAGCTTATTCTCTATTTCGTTATGATTCCCTACCATTGGAGAACCTCCACATCCTTTACTTGTGATAAATCGCAATATAAACATGTTGCTAAAGGCATAAAGGAAATGCGATCCAAAAATTCACATTCTTTATGAGCATGATTCAAAAAAAGCTATAATTAATGATAATGATTCACAGGCGTTAATTCCCATTACGGTATATTAAGGGTAGTTTGAACTGTCGGATTTTTTAAATTATATTTTTTATTGTTTGGAAATCGCCTAAAAAACGGTTAGAGGTGAATTTGGAGATCTATTTTAAAATTTTTAACTCGATTAAGCCCAAGAGATAGACATGTTATAATATAATCCTAGATATACCTTTGCGTATATTTCGGATATAAAAGTAAACTATATATACGCAAATCTTTGATCTGCGACTAAAACCTCATGAGTGGCTTGATCCTTGCCCTAGACGTCATAGATAAAAAAAGAGCTCTAAAGATTGTAGAGGAGACGAAAGCTTCTTTAGATTATGTGAAGGTCGGCTATCCTCTAATTCTCTCCACTGGAATAAATATAATGGAGAAGATCTCTGAATTGATGCCGGTGATAGCCGATCTAAAGGTGGCGGATATTCCCGATATAAATGAACTTATATGTAGAGAGACATTTAGAAATGGAGCTAAAGGGATCATATGCCACGGATTCACCGGAAGAGATTCATTGAAAGCATGTATAGATGTCTCAAGGGAATTTGATGGAGACATTTATGTCGTAGCCGATATGAGCCATCCCGGAGCATCGGCGTTCTTTCCAGATATCTCTGTAAAGATCTGTGATATAGCCATGGAATTGGGTGCAGAAGGGATCGTTTCCCCGGCAAATCGCCCAGAAAGGTTAAGGAAAATTAAAAAGAGAATCAAGAAATTAAAATTACTCTCTCCCGGCATAGGAGTGCAGGGAGGCTCGATTCGAGATGCTATCTTTGCCGGAGCGGATTATCTGATCATCGGCAGAAGCATCTATATGGATAAAAATCCAAAGACTGCGGCAGAGAGGATAAAGAAAGCGATTGAGGAGGCCGATGATGAAGAATTTCCTGATAGATGATGAGCCCTATGAGTTCTGAGGCCGCCTAAAATTTTAGAGGTTTCTTTCAGATCGTGAAATTAACACCTCTCTTTTCTATAATTTCACTCATTGGATTATAAACGGACGCGAGGGGATTTGAACCCCCGATCTACGGCTTAGGAGGCCGTCGCCTTATCCACTGGGCCACGCGCCCAATTTTAATCCAACAATTGGCAAAGTTAGATTAAAGGATAAAAAGTTAACGTCATTAGACTTTCTTACGTAATTACAGAACCAGATATATCAATATTTAATTGTTCGACAAAGCGGCAAGTGAAATAGGAAATTACTTCTATTATTAAAAAAAATGAGTACCGTCAGATGAGAGTGGTATTGTCATTAGGAGGATCCATATTAATGAGAGGTTTCTCTTCGCAGAGGATCGAGGATTACGCAAAGGTTATCGATGAGATCTCGGAAGAGAACAAAGTCTTCGTAGTGGTTGGAGGAGGAGAGGTGGCGAGGAGATACATAAAGATCTCGAGAGAACTTGGCTCTGACGAATCTCACTCAGATTATATAGGGATATGGATCACAAGGATGAATGCAAAACTTTTGATCTATGCCCTCTCGGATAAAGCATATCCAGAGGTTCCGGAGAACTTTAGGGAGGCGAAGAAGGCGTCCCTTCTGAAAGATATCGTCGTGATGGGCGGAACCGAGCCAGGGCATACGACTGATGCCGTTTCTGCCATCCTTTCGGAATATGTGGGCGCAGACATTTTGATAAACGCAACATCCGTTGATGGAGTATATGAAGAGGATCCTAAGAAGAATCCGTGCGCAAAGAGATTTGATCACTTGACTCCGAAGGCATTGATCGAGATAATAGCCAAATATGAGATGAATGCAGGGATAAATACCGTTTTAGATATATTAGCGGCAAAGATCATCGAGCGGTCCAGGATACCTACGTACATCATCGATGGAAACGATCCAAAAAATATATTGAGAGCGGTACGCGGTGAGAAGATTGGAACAAAGGTAGGAGTCAGGTGAGTAAGAGACCTATCATCTTTCCGTTCTTTGCACTGCAATTTTTTATTCTCCTATTCTTGCTCTTTCTCGCCCTATCACTGATGCCCTACATCTTCTGTTTCACCGCGGCTGAATTGGGAAGGTCGTTAGGATTTAGTCCTCTCGAGACGTTCTTCTTATTGTTTTTGATCTTATTTGGCGGTATGATAAATATCCCGATAAAAGAGTACGAGAACCCTCAGATTTATTCGGAGCAGGAAGTGTTCTCCTTCTTTGGGATAAGATATCGTCTGCCACAGGTAAGCCAAAATACCGTTCTCGCCATAAACGTCGGGGGAGCTCTTATTCCCTCCCTTATTGCCATTTACTTCCTTATTATATCGATTCCAAAGATTCCTTTCATCATCACGCTCGTGGTGGTCATCCTCGTAACAAATAGATCTGCGAAGGTCGTCAAAGGGGTGGGCATAACCTTACCGATGTTCATACCCCCTCTTGTAACCGTTTTGATCTCTTTATTCCTTTCATACATCTTTGAATGCCCAATGGAACTTTTGGGAAGACTTTCTTTCAGCGCTGGAGTTTTAGGAGTTCTTATCGGGGCAGATCTACTAAATTTGAAGAAGATAAGAGGGATAGGATCTAGAATGGTCAGCATAGGTGGAGCAGGAACGTTCGACGGAATATTTCTCACAGGCGTTATCTCGGCACTTCTCTCCCTCATATTTTTCCTGTAATAACTATAATGCTATAATGCCATCACCTAAGTCACTTCCTTTTTAATTATCTTTACCGCGCAAATTCGAGGGCTTTCCTCCACATAATCGCCTTCATTATCTCCTGCGTCCCATCCGGTGCCATAAGACTCTCTGCATCCCTCAACAACCTTTCTGCCGGTATTCCTTTTGTGATTCCATATCCACCAAGTATCCTCACAAGCTTCGAGGCGCATCTTATTGATGCTTCGACAGGATAATACTTCGAGAGCGCATTCTGGGCATCGCATCTCTCTTTTTTATCCCTCAACCAAGCCGCATAGTAAGAGATTACTCTCGCGGTCTCGTAATCCGCATACATCTCTGCAAGATAGAATTGGATCGCCTGTATATTACTTATCGGTTTTCCGTACGCAGTCCTCTCTTTCGCATACATGGCGGCCTCCTCGATACATCTATTTATAATTCCAAGGGCAACAGCACCGCATCCTGGCCTTGCAAAGTTAGAGAACGTCGACATCGCGATCTTCAAGCCGTCTCCTTCCTTTCCGATCAAATTCTCTATCGGAACTTCCACATCGTTGAAGATAATCTCTCCCGTATTTAATCCTCTAAGGCCAAGTTTATCCTCCTTTCTGCCGAGTTTCACGCCTCTTTCCTTCTCCACAATGAATAGACTGAATCCCTTTGGTCCTTCTCCTGTCTTCGCCAAAACCGTGTGAACATCTGATATGTGCGCATTCGTTATGAAACACTTCCTTCCATTCAAGATATAATGATCTCCTTCTTTCTTGGCGGTCGTTTCTATCCCAAAGAGATCAGATCCACCTGATGGCTCTGTTACGGCGGAGGATGCGCATACTTCACCCTTTGAGAGCTTCGACAAGAATTTATCTTTCTGTTCATCACTTCCAAAATAGATCAGAGGCGCCTGTGCTGCCTGTAAGCATTGAAGAGCAAATCCCATCGCAGGAGAGATCATCGATATCTCCTCGATGACCGCGATCGTCGAGGTGTGATTCATAGGACCTGCTGGTGATATATCGGCGAATCCGAGGTCAGACATCTTCTTTATCAATTCGATCGGCGTCTCCCCCGTTTCATCCATCGAACTTACCAGGGGATCTATCTCCTTCTCCGCAAATTCTCTTGCGGATTTCTTCAACATCTCTTGCTGTGGCGTTAGAGAGAATTCATACATTTTTGTCTCCTTTATTTATTTCATTTTCATTTAAAATCAAATTTATAATCATCTCACATAAATATATTGCCTATAAAAGCGTCTTCCATCGAATTTACCTAATGATCCCTCCTTCATCCGCAGAAGAGACGAGCCTTGAATACCTCGCTAAATATCCTTTCAACTTCTTTTTTAGTGGCTTCCATTCTCCTCTTCGCTTCTCAATCTCTTCTTCGCCAAGCTCCACGTTTATTCTTCCCCCCGAAATATCGATATTTATGATGTCTCCATCTCTCAATAATGATATCATCCCGCCCTCCTGTGCCTCAGGTGAGATATGTCCTATACAAGGTCCCTTCGTTCCGCCTGAGAATCTTCCATCTGTGATCAGCGCCACCGATTTATTTAGTCCCATCGCAGAAACAGCAGAGGTCGGATCGAGCATCTCTGGCATCCCAGGAGCTCCCTTTGGCCCAACATATCTTATGACGACTACATCACCTTCCCTTATCTTTTGGCCCAATATCGCATTCATCGCCTCTCTCTCTGAATTGAAGAC
>CABGHH010000108.1 GCA_902158745.1 Candidatus Methanolliviera sp. GoM_asphalt | reverse complement strand
AGAGAGATTTAAGACTAAAACTTGTGATACCAGCGAATACGTGTATAACTACATGAGTGCTTATCCTGGACGAGAGCGCAGACGCCAAGGCGGGGTAGAAGAGCGCGGGGGCAGGACGACAGTATAACGGACGGTTGGGAAAGGTGGATATGAGTCAGGTAGGCACCTTTATGGCTTATGCCAACGGGTCGGTGAGGACAGGGGTGGATGGAGAATTGTATCTGCCCAGACACGGGTTTGCGCCAGAGATGGCGGATTTACGTAAAAAAAAAGTCGGAATCCCTACTGAACGTGAGTTTGAGACGAAAATATAACTCTGTTGCGTGCTGTCATGCCGCGGCTGCAGCTAACGCCTGCCGAAGCCCGAGCACATGTAGTCAAAAGTCTGGTCAATCGAACTCGGTCGCGTAAAAGCAGAATGAAAGGCAGACACAAAGGTCATTGAGTGGGCACCGGAAGCATAAAGCAAGCGAACTAACGAAGGTTTATGATGAATTCGTCCAAGGGCGGGTAGCTTAGGCGACCTATGGAGTTCTGTCATACATTGTCTGTTCTCAAGTTCTTTGCATAATGAATGGATGCCAAGATTCTTTTCAGTGACGATCTCAGATTGGTAAAAAAAAAAAAATGTTTTCTGGATTATAATCATGTTATCGCAATGCCCAAGAAACATCTTTATTAAAGTAGAAAAGGTTAAAGACCACGGTATAGCTGTGCTTGCGGGATTCTCAAAATTGCTTTCTAAGAGCAATCTTTATGGCTTCCTCGATAAAATCTCGGTTGCCCGAGCAGAAAAATTTGGGATCGCTTGCGCAAAGGCGTTTAAAACGCAAGGCATCTTCAATGGAAAAACAGTCAACCTGGATTGCCACCTCATAAGCTACTTTGGCGATTTAAAGATTGTCAAGGATAAACATCCTACGAGAAACACCATCATGCAGGGAATCAAGGCATTCATTATACAGGATCAGGATACGGGCAATCCGATCTTTGGCAGAGTGGAATATCCAAGGAAGGGGCTAAAGTCAGAAACTGTTGCGGTGCCCCTGCTGGAAATAGCCAGAAATATACTGCCGAATCTGGAGAAAGTGATCTTCGATAAATGGTTCTTGGTAGGCTCGCTTATGGAATATCTGGATAAGAAGATGAATCTCAAGTATGTTACGCTGATAAAGCTCTATAACAACCGCATAGAAGAAATGAAGAGCATACCAAAGGATGAGTTCGGACCTCTTGTTGGAACTGATCGATTAATCGCGTTCAAGGATACGACCCTTCGCAACTTTTCTGGCAGCACGAAGCTCGGGGTTGTATGTTTTCTTGAGGATGGCAAGGAAAAATATCATGGTTATCTGACAAACGATTACGAGAGCAGTGAAGGGCGAATTCTCAATGAGAAAAGCTGGAGATGGCGAATCGAGAATTTCTTTAAGGATTACGACTTCTTATAATTGGATGCGTGGTCCAGTATTAAATTGAACCAGATTGCAGCGATGATGGCGATGAAGCTGTTTGCATTCAATCTGTTGGCATGCATGAAAAAAGATATAGTGGCGGAGTTCGGAAATATCACTGTGCAATCAGTTTTTGAAGAAGTCATCGAATTTCCGGCGGTAGTAAAGGCTGAAGCGGATTGGATTGTTGTAACGTTCTACGGCAATTATAAGGAGAAGCATAAAGTAGCTGTTGAGACGCTGCTGAGAAGACTTGATGTAACGGGCAGAAATTCCCATCTTCTTTCTTCGCGATTTTGGAGAGGTTTTGAACAATTGAGAATAAGCCCTGGGCGGGACTCGGACCCGCGCTCTCCACCTTACCAAGGTGGCGCATTACCACTATGCTACCAAGGCAGATGTTTAGTTAGTTAGCTATCACTTAGTAGTAATTTTATTATATTTCATACATAGAGTAATAATGTGCATTTGTATTTATTTATATACTAACCTTTATATAGAACCACAGATATAAAAAATAGAGGTGAATAAAACACATGGCAGGACAATTAGGCGGAACGCCTATTTTGATATTGAAGGAAGGTAGTGAAAGGACAAGAGGAAAAGACGCACAGAGCAGGAACATTCTCGCAGCGAAGACCATTGCTAACTCAGTTAAGTCTACGCTGGGACCAAAGGGAATGGACAAGATGCTGGTGGACTCTATGGGCGACGTTGTAATAACAAACGACGGAGCGACGATACTGAAGGAGATGGACATAGAGCATCCCGCGGCGAAGATGATGGTAGAGATAGCGAAGACGCAGGACAATGAGGTTGGGGATGGCACGACAAGTGCAGTTGTTATAGGGGGCGAGTTACTGAAGCGCGCGGAGGACTTGCTGGAACAGGAGGTACACCCAACGTTGATTGTAACAGGGTACCGATTGGCGGCGGAGAAAGCGTATGAGGTGTTAAAGAAAATGGCAAAGACAGTCAAGCCCGACGATACCAAAACGCTGAAGAAAATAGCAACGACTTCTATGACTGGAAAGGGTGCAGAGGTTGCAAGAGAACTACTGACCAACCTTGCAGTGGAGTCAGTAAGGGCGATAGCGGAGCCAGGAGGACGAGTAGACACGGACCACATAAAGTTAGAGAAGAAAACGGGAGGAAGCAAGGATGACACCGTGTTGATAAAGGGAATGCTAATAGACAAGGAGCGCGTGCACTCAGGAATGCCGAAGCTCGTGGAGGATGCGAAGATAGTGCTGATAAACACTGCGATGGAGATAGAGAAGACGGAAGTAGATGCGAAGATAGAGATTACATCGCCCGACCAGATGAAAGCGTTCCTGGACGAAGAGGAGAACATGCTGAAGAGTATGGTAGACAAAGTAACAGAAAGCGGAGCGAACGTGCTTTTCTGCCAGAAGGGTATTGATGATCTGGCGCAGCATTATCTTGCAAAGGCAGGTGTGATGGCTGTACGACGCGTAAAAGAGAGCGACATGAAGAAGTTGGCGAGCGCAACAGGCGGTAAAGTATTAACGACACTGGAAGAGATCAGAGCGGATGACCTTGGATATGCAGGAACAGTAGAAGAGAAGAAAATAGGCGGCGATGAGATGATATTTGTAGAAAATTGCCAGAACCCTAAATCCGTATCTATATTGCTGCGTGGTGGCACAGAGCACGTGGTGGACGAGTTAGAACGTGGAATGTATGACGCATTAAGAGTAACGGCATGTGCAGTAGAAGACGGCAAATATGTCGCAGGGGGCGGAGCCACGGAGATAGAACTGGCGCTGAGACTGCGTGAATACGCCGCAACCGTAGGCGGAAGAGAACAACTGGCAATACAGGCATTCGCAGATGCAGTAGAAGTCATTCCGAGAGCGCTTGCCGAGAATGCGGGTTTAGACCCCATAGATGTGCTCGTTGCACTTCGGTCTGAACACGAATCAGGGAACAAATATGCGGGTCTGGATATGACCAAGGGCGAACCAGCGGACATGATAAAGGCAAGTGTCATAGAACCATTGAGAATAAAGACACAGGCGATAAGCTCGGCAACAGAATCAGCAACGATGATACTGCGGATAGACGATGTAATAGCGTCGAGTGCACAGCCAGGCGGCGGTATGCCTCCAGGCGGCGGCATGCCACCTGGTGGTATGGGCGGAATGGAAGGAATGGGAGAATACTAATTTTTTTTTCTTCCTTCTTTTTTATTTTTTTTTATAAAATTCAAGAAGTCATTGAAATTGAATTGAAATTGAAATGAAATGAAACGTAGGGGCAGATAAAAATGGGACGGATAATAGGCATTGACCTTGGAACGACGAACTCAGAAGCGGCGTTTGTGGATGAAAGTGGCGAAGCGAAGATAATACCGAGTGCAGAGGGTAGTGCATACGGGGGAAAGATGTTTCCATCGGTAGTTGCATTTACAAAGGACGGTCATAGGTTAGTCGGCGTAGCGGCGAAACGGCAGGCGGTAGTTAATCCCGAAGGAACGGTACGCGAAACGAAGAGGAAGATGGGGACTTCTGAGAAGATATACGTGAAGACGGTGGACAAGGAATTCACACCGCAGGAAATCGCTTCGATGGTATTGCAGAAGATAAAGACGGATGCAGAAGCGTATTTAGGCGAGAAGGTAGATGCGGCGGTTATCACGGCACCTGCGTATTTCGATGACAACCAGCGACAGGCGACGAAAGATGCGGGAGAGATAGCCGGATTCAAGGTAGAAAGAATAATAAACGAGCCGACAGCAGCGGCAATGGCTTATGGGCTTGGAAAGGAAGCAGAATATAAAGTCGCGGTTCTCGACTTTGGTGGTGGCACTTTTGACGTTACCGTTATGGACATAGGAGAAGGCGTATTTGAGGTGCTCTCCACAAGCGGGGACACGCATCTGGGTGGAACGGATATAGATACAGCGGTGATAGACTGGCTTGTAGCGGGATTCAAAGAAAAAGAAGGGATAGATTTGAAGAACGACCTGACGGCGATGCAGCGGATACGGGACGAGGCAGAGAAAGCGAAAATAGAACTTACCTCTTCGGTATCCACAACGATAAATCTGCCGTTTATTATCGTTTCAGGCGGCGAGCCAAAGCATTTAGAGGTGACGTTAACGCGAGCGAAATTAGAGCAGCTCGCGGAACACACGTTGAAACGGTTAGAGTCGCCGATACGAACTGCGCTGAAAGATTCAAAGCTGTCGCCTGACGACATAGACAAGATATTACTTATTGGCGGTCCCACGAGGATGCCGATGGTACGTGAACGATTTGAAGCGATTTTAGGTAAGAAAACGGTGGGTGGGGTTGACCCGATGCAGTCCGTGGCGATAGGTGCGGCGACACAGGCGGGTATTCTCAGCGGTCAGGTAAAGGCGGAGATAGTTCTGCTTGACGTTACACCGCTTACGCTCAGTATTGAGACGCTGGGAGGTGTTGCAACTACGCTGGTCGAGAAGAACACGACAATACCAACGAAGAAATCACAGGTGTTCACGACAGCGGCAGACAGTCAAACAAGTGTGGAGATACATGTTGCACAGGGCGAACGCCCGATGGCTGCAGATAATACTTCGCTTGGCAGGTTTCATCTGGATGGTATTCCGCCAGCGCCACGTGGCGTACCGCAAATCGAGGTTAGGTTTGACATAGATACAAACGGGATTTTAAACGTAAATGCAAAGGATTTGGGTACGGGCAAGGAAGCTTCGATTAGAATTACCGCATCTACGAAACTGGCAAAGGACGATATAGACAGGATGGTGCACGAAGCGGAGAAGTACAGTGAAGAGGACAAGAAGCGGCGTGAGGAGATAGAACTCGTGAATCAGGCTGATTCGCTTGTGTACGCCTCGGAGAAGACGATTACCGAGCTGGGGGACAAGATAAGTGCGGAGCAGCGTGAGAAGGTGGAGAAGGCGAAGGACAAGCTGAAAGAATCGTTGAAGACGAAGGATATGATAAAGATAAAGGTGGATACGGATGAACTGACGAAGGCGCTGCATGAGGTTTCTGCCGTGGTGTATCAGGAGGCGCAGAAGAAGGCTGCGGAAGAAGCGGCTAAACAGGGTGCACCGGCTGGGGCTGGAGCAGGTGAGGCGAAGAAAGCGGGTGAAGGCGAAGCGGATTACGTGGATGTGGATTATGATGTGAAGGGCGAAGGTGAGGGCGAGGAAAAGGAGTAACAAGAAAAAAAAAATCGTTGACACAGATTAACGCAGATTAACACAGATGATAAGAATCAACAAACACGGTTAAACTAAAATAAATCTGCGTAAATCAGTGTAAATCTGTGTCTCAAATAGAAAGAGGTTACACGGTATATTAAAGACTGGAGCATCCAGTTTAAGTGATGCGGAATTACTTG
>CABGHH010000107.1 GCA_902158745.1 Candidatus Methanolliviera sp. GoM_asphalt | reverse complement strand
AGGCTCTTCTTTGCACTTACAAGATCTTTCCGATTAAGCGTACTTCTTTCATCTTTCTTTGAAAATCACCTGTGTATCTCTTATCCAACGAGATGAGGATCGATGTTGATGGACCCGCAGATTTCTCTATATCACTTCCAGTATTATCATTCACCTCAATTTTATGGCCGAACTGCCCGCAAAATTCATATAATTGATGCTTGATGCCCTTTCTTCCTACGGGGATGATATCGTGTATATAGTGCAACTTTCTGACACGCTTCACGTCTTCTATACTGATCATATCAGAACCTATAACCTCATAACCAACTTTTGGATCCCCAAGGACAAAGATCAAGTCTCCGCGGCGACTCACACCAAATTTTAAATTTTTTTCGTCCGTGATTCCCAATCCTACGATGGATAAAGCGGTCTGTCTCGTCTTAAAGTTCTCTTCTGTGTGTCCCTCAACTATATCTTTCACTCCTGCCCTTTTAGCCTCCGAAAAAATCCCCTCGAATATCCTTGCACCCATCGGATGATATTCCACGGAGAGATTTGAGACGAGGAGGGCAGGTTGAGCACCAAAAGAGATCATCTTGATGATAACACACCGCGCCATAATCCTTCCAAGTTCTCTTTCGTCTATCTTTATGATATCTTCATCTTTAGAACCTATCGCACCGGAGGAGGTAGAAGAGATCACGATGCAAAGATCTTTCAGGTGCAAGATCGACGTATCCCTAAATCTCTCCGATCGTATATCCCGGGGGAAGAGTTTTAGATCTCTCAGGCTCACGAACTCACCGAGATTCTCAAGGAGATTTAAATAGACGATCAGGGATGATCTGATAATCTCCGATCTGGAAACGCCGTTTCTTTTGGAGATATCGTCCAATCTTTCTATTATCTTTTCCGGTACCCTAACGTTCAACGGCTGCATTACAGTTGTAGTGCGATTAGTAACATTTAAAACCTTCTCTTTTAACCTATTGGCGGAGGTAATAAATTGGAAGACAGATCAAGAGAGGAGAGAACAATCAGCTATCGGCTAGAATGTAAGAACAAAGGGGCAGGACTCAGCCATTTCGTCGTGCAGGGTGAAGATTCCCCCTTTTAATTTTTTATTTTTTTATAAGGTGGTAGCAATGTTGGAAGATTTGGCAATTGATGATATAAAATTTAAGATAGATCCAGAGACATGTTTCTGGGGTCTGGGAAATTTAGATGAACTGGAGAAGTTCTATGGCGAAATCAAAGAAGAACTCGTTCAAGAGATGCACGCCCTCAGGTTCGATACCGATATCATACTACTCTACCTGAATGCCACCGATAGGTGCAATGCGAACTGCCCCTATTGTTATCTTCCAGAGGAGATAAAATCAAGGGGGAGAAGTATGACTTATGAAGAGATGGAAGAGATCGTAAGAAAGTTCGTCGAATTCTTCGATAAAAGTGGTATGAAAGGTTCCATCGTCTTTCACGGCGCCGAGCCGTTCATGATCAAGGAAGAGATGTTTAGAATTATCGACGATTATAATACAGAGGTGAATTTTGGAATACAGACGAACGGAACACTACTCACCGAAGATGACGCGGAGTTCATTAGAGAAAAAGGAATTAACATAGGTATATCTTTCGATTCTCCAGATGAAAAGACGGATGATCTTCTGAGAGGGAAAGGACATCACGAAAAAATTCTCAATGATCTATATTGGTTCGATGGCTACGAGAGGCTGAATGTGGTCACGACGATCACGAAATACAATCAACGGCATCTCGTCGAGATGGTTAGATTCCTCTCCGAAAGAAAGCTCGGTTTGTGCCTGATGAATCCCGTTAGGGGGACACAAAAAGCTGCTATTTCACTGCGCCCGGACCCATTGGAACTTGCAGATGAATTTATAAGAGCCGTGGATGAGGCGATTGAGCTAACAAAGAACGGACGAAGGTTCGTCATCGGAGATTTCGCCAACCTCTTGCTCGGCATCGTTGCACCATCCACGAGGATACTGATGTGTGATATTTCGCCCTGTGGGGGTGGAAGGAGATTTTTGGCCGTTGCGGCAGATGGAAACGCCTATCCGTGTGGAGAGTTCATCGGAAAGGAAGAATTTTTGGGCGGAAACATCTTCTCGGATTCCATCGAAGATATATGTGATTCTGTAGGTTTCAATAAGGTGAGAAAAAGATCGGTTGAAGAGATCAGTGAATGTGATATTTGCCCGTTCAGAAATATCTGCGGAGCACCGTGTCCTTCTGAAATTGACTCTACAGATGGCACCATGTACAAAAAAAGCTACTACTGCGACTTTTATAAAAAGGTGATAGAACACGCCTTTAAGGTGGTCTATAGAGATGACGTGAGATATGTGCTAAAAGAACGGGCGTTGAAAGGGGTATTTAGCATTAGGGGATAAAGAAAATGACTAAAGGGAGATTTGAAGAGACGATCAAAAGAATAGGATCTCTCGATGAAGATGCGATGGAGAGGGCAAGAAGAAGACAGAGTGAGCTAACAAAACCTGTGGGAAGTCTCGGTAGATTGGAAGAGATCTCGATAAAATTGGCCGGAATTACGGGAGATCCAATGCCGAAGATCAAAGAAAAATTGATCATCACTATGGCGGGAGATCATGGCGTTGTAAAAGAAGGTGTGAGCGCGTATCCGTCTGATGTGACCGGTCAGATGATAGATAATTTCCTGACGGGAGGCGCCGCGGTCAACGTCCTGGCGCGGCACATAGAAGCAAGGATCGTGGTCGTTGATATGGGTGTTTTCGCCGATATAAACGAACCGGGACTGATCGTGAAGAAGATCGGTTATGGGACGAGAAATATGGTGAAAGGGGCAGCGATGTCGAGAGAGGATGCGATAAAGGCGATCGAGGCTGGAATTACGGTATTTGAGGAAGAGTATGAGAAAGGAATCGACATCGTCGGAACGGGAGATATGGGCATTGGAAATACGACGCCGAGCAGTGCGATCATCGCCGCCGTTGTGGGATGCGATCCTAAATTGGTTACTGGAAGGGGGACGGGTATCGACGATATCTCTTTAGGAAAGAAGATAAATGCCATAAAGAAGGCAATAGAGATCAATGGTCCATTTGAGGATGCAATAGATCTGTTATCAAAACTGGGCGGCTTTGAGATTGCAGGTATAACTGGTGTGATACTCTCCGCCGCAAGCCATCGCGTACCCGTCGTCATAGATGGTTTCATATCTGGCGCGTCTGCGATAGTTGCCGGGGAGATAGAACCAAGATCAAAGAATTTTATCTTTGCATCCCATAAATCGGTAGAGATCGGGCATAAGGTCATCTTGGATCATCTGGGTCTCTCTCCTATATTAGATCTAAATATGAGGCTTGGAGAGGGAACGGGGGCTGCACTCGCGATGAGTATCATAGAGGCGTCTTCTAAGATACTCAACGAGATGAAGACATTTGAAGAGGCGGGGATCTCTGAGAAGATATGAAAGCAGCGGTTCTAACTGGAATAGAAAATTTGGAGATCAGAGAGATAGACATGCCCTCGCTTAAAAGCGGTGAGCTATTGATAAGGATTGGGGCGTGTGCGATCTGTAAAACGGATGTGAAGATGTTTTATTCTGGTCAGCGTGATCTTCGGCTACCACGCGTGCTCGGCCACGAGGTTTCAGGGACGATCATCGAAGTTGGAAAGAATATCGATGAATTTGATGAAGGGGATCGGGTACAAATAGCACCTGGATCTCCATGCGGAAGTTGTTCCTTCTGCATCGGTGGCGCTTCCAATATGTGTGAGAGAATGTCGATAATGGGCTTTCACCACGATGGCGGATTCGCCAAATACATGGTCGTTCCGGCTGATGCTGTTAGAAACGGTTGTGTAAATAGAATACCAAAAGACTTACCTTTTGAAGAAGCGTGCCTCGCAGAACCGATCGCCTGTTGTATCAACGGTCAAGAACGCTGTCAAATAAAACTCGGTGATCTCGTCGTGATCTTCGGAGCGGGACCGATCGGGCATATACACGCCCAATTATCCAAACTCTTTGGGGCATCGGAGATTATTTTCATCGAAAATTCGTCGGAGAGGATCGCATTCTTTAAAAAAAATGTAGATTCATGTGAAATCATCGATCCGAGAGAGGTGGATGTGATCAAGGCGGTGAAGGAGATGACCGGTGGTGCTGGCGCAGATGTTGTCATTCCCGCCTGTTCTTCTCCCGAGGTTATTGTTCAAGGCATTGGGATGCTCAAAAAACGCGGAAGAATTGTGTTCTTCTCAGGTCTATCAAATGAGCATAAAAATATCTCAATCGATCATAATCTATTGCATTACAAGGAGATTCAGGTGTGCGGAGCGTACGGGTGCACCTCTGAGCAAAATCGAAAAGCTGTAAATCTGTTATCAAAGAGAAAAATAAATGTGAATTATTTGATCACAGAACGGATCTCTCTTGATGGGATAATTAGAGGTTTTGAACTAATGACTGCCCATAAGGCTATGAAAGTCGTCGTAACAGAATTTTAATAAAAAAAGAGGTATATGATGTTTGGTAGTGAAAGTATGAGGACGTTCGGCGGCAAAATTGCCGACATCATGCAAAAAAATAATCTCACGTGCAAAGAATCGAGGGAGATGTTCCGCCAGGTGCTATCAAATGAGCAGCCAGATTTACAATCGGGAGCATTCTTGGCGGCATTGGCATCTAAAGGGGAGACAAAAAATGAGATTATTGGGTGTTTTGAAGCTATCTATAATTTCGATACAGTCAAGGTTACGCCATCGGTAACGCCGCTTGTAGAAAACTGTGGCACTGGAATGGATGAGATAAAGACGTTTAATATCAGCACCGCTGCTTCAATTGTCGCCGCGGCAAACGGTATCTACATGGCAAAGCACGGGGCAAGGGCGATCAGTTCCACGTGCGGTGCCATCGATATCTTGGAGTCGGTCGGGATCGACGTCAAATGCGATCTTGAAATTGTAAAAAAAAGCATCGAAAAGGCGGGAATCGGCATCTTCAACGGTACGAGTTTTGATGTTCACCCAAAACTTGCCAGGATTTTATCTCAAATTCGCTTCGGCACCACACTAAATATTGCCGCCTCTCTTGCAAATCCTGCATCCCCGAAATACGGTGTGAGAGGCGTCTATTCCAAGGATCTGGTCGAACCTGTCGCCCGGATAATGGGTAGGATTGGCTACAGACGAGCAATAGTGTTTCACGGCCTTAACAGGGATGGAAAAAGAGGCATAGACGAAATCTCCTCTATGGGCAAAACGATCGTCGCAGAACTTGCGCGAGGAGAGATCATCGTTTATACCATCACACCGGAAGACGTGGGGATAGAACGTACCGACGAAAAAGAACTCTTTCCAGCCTTAAATAGAGAAGAAGAAGTTTTACGATTCTTGAGAACATTGAGCGGAGAGGGGGGAGCAAGGTGTGATATCGTCTGCCTTAATACGGCACCCATTTTATACATGATGGAAAAAGCCAGTAATATCGAAGAAGGATTTGATATGGCAAAGGAGACCATTGAATCAGGTCGAGCGATTGCCAAGTTAAAAGAATGGGTGAGAGAACAAAATTCTGATCCTAAAAGTGGCGAAGAGAATCTGGATATTCTATTGGAACGTGCCGCTATCTGATCATTCAAAATTCTCAATCTTTCTTCTTCAGCAATCTGGAATAGTAATGGCTATAGAGGGCGGCAAGGGGATTGTGACCCAATAATCTATCTTTTGCCGCGAGAACCGTCGTAGGTGCCTCGCTATATTTGAAGAATAAAGAATCGTGTCCTACGCAAAGCCCAAGAACGATATTAAATTCGGTCTTCTCGTCATTCAATATTGCGGCTTGGATTACCGGATTACACATA
>CABGHH010000106.1 GCA_902158745.1 Candidatus Methanolliviera sp. GoM_asphalt | reverse complement strand
ACAAGTCATACGCTATGAATCAGGAGTGGGTAGAGTCGCAGACCCGTTAGCCGGCTCTTATTATGTAGAGTGGCTTACAAACGAATTGGAAGAGAGAATTGAGGAGATGGCTCAGAAGATAGAAGATATGGGAGGCTGGATGCAAGTATTAAATAGTGGATGGGCATATAATGAACTGGAAAAAAGTTTCTTGGATACCCAAAAAAAGATTGAGAGTGGAGAAAGAGCAGTCATTGGTGTCAATCGTTTTGTCATCCCTCCCGAGGAGGATTTTCAACCAAAATTCTATGCTCCGGATAGATCGGAAGTAGAGGATTATCTTGTGGATTACGAGAAGTTCAAGAAAAAGAGGGATAGAAATAGGCTAAAAGAGACGTTAGAGAGCTTACGTCATGTCGCTGAGCATACAGAGGAAAATTTGGTGCCTTATGTTTTCAGATGTTTGGAGGCTAATACCACTTTCGCAGAAATAATCGGTGTCCTAAGAATGGTTGATGGATTAGACTACGATTGGGCAAAAGAAAGGGAGTATCCTTTTTAACATGAGCGGAAAAATAAGAGTTCTAACCGGCAAAATCGGTCTAGATGATCATTTCAGGGGAATAATTTCTGTAACTGAAGCATTAAAAGATGCTGGGATGGAAGTGATATACGTGGGAGCCGGCCGAAGAATAGATGAGATGATAACTGCTGCTATACAGGAGAATGTTCAGGTTATTGGCTTGAGTTTCTTATGCGGTGGGCATCTGGAAACTATGCAAAGATTTATGGACAAGATGAAAGAGCAGGGTTTGGACAATGTATTGGTTGTAATAGGAGGGGTTATACACGATCAGGATATTCCGAAGTTGAAGGAGCTGGGAGTAGCAGAAGTATTCCTTCCTGGTACACCTTTGAAAGATATAGTTAAATTTGTATTGGAAAATGTTAAAAATAAAAGGGAGTGAACTAATTAAGTCATCAAAGATTCTAGCCTCTTCGATAGAGTTTAACCCGACAACTCTAAGTGCAAATTCTCTGTTCCTCGGTCTTCAGAAGATCCAAATCTAATAAGATCTCCCCTTGTCTTATTAATCTCTCGTTATGTTCTTTCCAATCTTTCTCATCCTCTTCCATAAAGGTTAGATGGTGAAGATGAAAAGATAAAAGATTGGGTTATCCGACAACGCGAAAATAGAGAAAGGCTTAAATTGAAGTTATTCAAAACGCTCTATACTATATGGAAGATATCAAAGTAACTAAACTTGGGAATGATAAAAACCATATTAAGTTGATAGGTTTTGAGGTGGCTGTAAAATTTGGGAAAATGACCAAGTTTGAGGAGGTTTATATATGAAAAGATATTGGGTGATCGCTCCCTATCGTTCTGATCGTAGTAGCTATCCCGACTGGAGCAAGGGAATGCACACATTCTCGGATAAACAGGAGAATATATTTGAAGAAGTATGGAGATATGACCTGAAGAATGAGACAATTGCATTGGGTTGGAGTGAATTAGGTGATACCTCTCGATTGAGTAAAGATGAATTTCGTCAGAGATTTAAGAATACTTTTCCTGATAGTAAACAAGTCCAATATGCCGTTTGGAAGCTTTATAATGAGATATCACCTGGAGACGTTATAATTGCTCGTCGTGGTAGAAAGAAAATGATAGGCATTGGAACTGTAACGGGAAAAGCTTTTTATGCTGAAGAAAAGGGAAGGGCGAGGGTTCCTCGGACGGACGATCTTTATCCAAACTTCATCAACGTTGAATGGGAGAACAAAGAAGAAATTGAATTTGATAACCAAGTTTTTGGCATGGGGGCGTTGTGCAAAATCAACGAAGATAAATATCATTTTCTCATCGAGGAAAAAACTTCTGAAAAAATGGATAGATGAAACTTAAATGAAGATAGAACTCGTGTCCCCCTTCCATTACACGTATGCTCCGATGTTGCTCGGCGGTATCTTGAAAGATGAGGGGTTTGACGTAGAGATATCTAATACTCTGACTCGAAAATCTGCAGAAATAATCTTGTTGAGCCTATATTCTACATTGCACCTGATAGACAAAGATATAAAGAATTTCATACAGAAGAATAAAGGCAAAGAAATCATCGTGGGTGGCCCGATCAGCACCTGCCCAGAGATGGTTTTAGAAGAGCTACCCGTGGACACTGTCGTTGTTGGAGAAGGGGAGGAGACGATACTCGATATTCTAAATGACGGCATAAGCGAAGACATAAAGGGAGTGGCATTCCTGGAAGATGGAGATGTTATAAAGACGCCACCGAAGCCCGTTTCTAATATTGATAGGCCGATTCCTCTGATACCTGACGATATAAGGAATGAGAATATAAGGGGGGCAAATGTCTATATCGAGACGCACAGGGGATGTATCGGAAATTGTGGATTCTGTCAGGTCCCGAGATATTTTGGGAGAAAGATAAGGAGCAGAAGCATCGAGAATATCCTTGAAGAGGTGAAAGCGTTCAAAGAGAAGGGATGCAATAGAATAGCGATAAGCGGTGGAACAGAAAGCCTCTACGGATTTGACAAGAAGATAAATAATCCCGCGTTGATAGAGCTCCTACAAGGAATTTCGGAGATAATGGGAAAGAAAGGCGTATCGGCTCCGGATTTGAGGGTGGATTATATAAATGACGAGGTTCTAGATGCAATCAGAGACTATACAATCGGATGGGTCTTCTTTGGGATAGAATCGGGGAGCGATAGGATACTTAAAAGAATGAGAAAGGGAGTAACAGTCGAAAAATGCTTTCAGGGTGTAGAGATGGCGAAAGAACACGGGCTTAATGTCGCGGCATGCTTCATTGTAGGTTATCCGGGTGAAGAAGAAGAAGACTTCGAAGAGACGAAAAATTTTATGGAAGAAGCGATGCTTCACGATTTTTTCGTAAGTATAGCGGAGCCGATCCCGAAAACTCCACTCGCGGAAGAGGTATTATCGATGGATACCGATGAAAATACGGTATTCAAGAAGCACGAAGGAAAATATAGGGTTTATGGCTTAACCGAGGCGGAGGCAAGATTTTTCGATCTCTCACTATGCGGAGAGACGAACAAGTTCTTTTCGAGGATCGTAGATCAGAACCTCTTTGAGATTTACCTGAATGCGGCAAGAAAAGAGGGTGATGATACAAGGAAGATTACGGAACTTCTATTTAAGCATAAAAGCTCTTGTTAAAATCTTTCTGGTGGGACGGTGATCAGTTTTACCTGTTCTACCCCCTTCTGTGCCATCATCGTCTCTGTCACCTCTTTGACCACCTTCCCTTCTCCTTTCACAAGGATCACCTCAAGGCAGAGGTCTTTACTTATGTGCACGTGTATCGATGAGTTTATATTTTCTATGAATCTGTGCTGTATATCTGTCAATGTCTCGCTCAATCCGTGCTCTTCGTGGTTGTACAGTAAAGTGATGACACCGACCCTCTCTCCCTCAATATTGCTCATCCACTCATAATGGAGGATATAATTCCTTATCGCGTCTCTTATCCCTTCCGATCTCGATGAATACCCCCTCTTCCCTAGTATCTCATCAAATTTTTCCAAGAGGTCAGATGGGAGAGAGACACCTATTCTTGTGAGTTCCATGATGAATTAAATTACTTTGATCTTATTAAAATTATTGGTAGTAACGAGATTGTATTATTTTGGTGTTGCTGTATTTTGGATAAATAAATTGTTATATAGAAAGAGAACAAAAGTAAAAAAAGTATCTATGAACCAAAACGGCAAAGAACCTACAAAATGGCGTGCAGATCAAGAAAAGTTAGAAGAATTTGAGCCCGTTTTTTACCCCAAAACTATAGCCATTATCGGAGCATCCAGAAACGAACATAAGATGGGATCCACATATCTAAATGGTCTTCTCGCGGGAGGGTTTGAGGGCAAATTATTCCCTGTAAACCCAAAAACCGAGGAGATCGGGGGGGTTAAAGCTTTTCCGAGCGTATCTTCCATTCCCGACCCTGTAGATTACGTCATCATCACCGTCCCAAGAGATCTCGTTCTCGATGTACTGGAGGACTGTGCTCAAAAAAAGGTAAAAGTTGTACAGATATTTACTGCCGGTTTTTCCGAGACCGGCGAAGAAGAGGGGAAAAAATTAGAGGAAGGGATAATAAAAAAAGCGGAGAAAGGTAAATTTCGCGTCATAGGTCCAAACTGTATTGGAGTGTTCTCACCCAAGAACAATATGACCTTTTATGGGGCAGGCGAACCGGGTTTTGTTGCTTTCATCTCTCAAAGCGGGGGGCACGTCGCAAAACTCATTCTCAATGGTATGACGAGAGAACTCCAATTTAGCAAGATCGTTAGTTTTGGAAACGGATGCGATCTAGACGATACCGATTTTTTAGAATATCTGGCGATAGATCCAGAAACAAAGATCATAGGGATCTATTTAGAGGGAACTAAAGATGGAAAGAAGCTCTTTAAATTAATTAAAGATACTTCCAAGATTAAACCGGTGGTCATATGGAAAGGTGGAAGAACCGATATCGGGGCTAAAGCCGCCGCTTCTCATACGGGTTCCCTCGCTGGTTCATATACAATATGGAACGATGCTGTAAAACAAGCTGGCGCCGTCAACGTAGAAAGCTTTGAAGAGTTGGTCGATACCCTTTTGGCGTTTCAATTTCTGCCAAAAATCGAAAATAACAACGTTGCCCTCATCGGCGGATTTGCAGACGGTGCAGGAGGAGCAAGCGTCGCCGGCAGTGATGCATGTGCAAGTGCAGGATTGAATCTCCCCCCGTTCAGTAAAGAGATAGACGAGAAGCTAAATAACCTCATCCCATTGGAGGGCAGCATTACAGTAAATCCGCTTGATTTAAGCCGACTGGAGGGTAATTTAGACGTTTTATCACGGATAATAGGGTTGATAGACTCAGATCCGCAGACGGATATCATCATAATCAATGAGGACATAGATATCATCTCATTCTTTCTCTCGCCCTCCATGTCCGGGCGGATAACGGATCTTCTCATAGAATCCAAGAAGGTCTGTAAGAAACCTATGGTTGTGGTGTCACCTCCGGCGTTGCTCCACGACAAGCGAGTGAAAGAAGAGAGCAAACTTTCAGATGCCAAAATTCCCGTTTATCCATCCATGGATCGTGCCGCCAAAGCCATCATGAATGTGATCACGTATTGGAGAAATAACTCTCAAAATTTGTGAGTGCTCGAAAGATCAAAAGATTAAAATGAGAAGAAGGTTAAAGAGATTTTTATGGATATTTCCGTAATAATGGGATCCAAATCAGATGATAAGATAGCAAAGAAGGTTACAGGTGTATTAGAAGAACACGGGATCGAATACGAGGTAAAAACCATCTCGGCACACAGAGATCCAGAGATGATGGACGAATACGTCAAAAATTCAAAAGCAAAGATTTTTATAGCGATTGCAGGTTTATCTGCCGCACTTCCAGGGGTGGTCGCCTCTAAAACGGATAAACCCGTAATAGGTGTTCCGGTGGGAGGCAGACTGCTCGGAATTGATGCGTTGCTCTCGATGGTTCAAATGCCAAAAGGGGTACCGGTAGCCGTCGTAGGAATAGATAATGGAGAGAACGCGGCATATTTGGCAATCAGGATATTGAAGCTTTACAATGCGGGAGGTGGGATTTGAACCCACGGATCCCTCCGGAACCAGACCCTGAATCTGGCGCCTTTTCCTCTCGGCAACCCCCGCTTATTCCAATATGGTCCGTCTTTGCCCATATTATGCGCTGACCGGGAATTGAACCCGGGTCTGGAACTTGGCAAGCTCCAGTGATAACCACTACACTACCAGCGCAGATGCTTTTACCCTTTGCCTAACGCCCGAGTATTCGACAAAGGAAATTTTATATATATAGTTTTGTATGCCAGCTTTTATCCTTTGC
>CABGHH010000105.1 GCA_902158745.1 Candidatus Methanolliviera sp. GoM_asphalt | reverse complement strand
CTATTGAAAAATGTGAAAAAGTTGAAAACCACTGGAAAAATCGATAGTGCCGATAAACCGAAACTTTTATTATATGGAAATGTTATCTTCGCCCGATGATAACTATAACAATAGCAATTGTAGCGTTGGCATTAGTTGTTGCCTTTCTCGCGCTCATTGCAGGGACATTCGAGGATTTGGAGTCGGACGTTGGTTCGCAGAGCAACCCCAACTCGCAGGTGCAACTTGCCGCGCAGATCGGGTATGTGAATAGGTTCTTCAATAAGGCGATATCTGGAGAACCTCCATCATACGGGGTGTATTGTGCAGTTTCAGCTGGTATCGCATGGCTTCTATTGAACAATGGCCTTGCCGCCATACTCGCGATACCGATTGGGGCGGGAGTCGCAGCGATTGTGCATGTGACACTTGCATCCACCGCGCATTTAGGAAGGGTCTCCGCACAGAAAAGATTTGAACAGCCTATATATATGGATGTCTTTATAAGGCAGTTGTTGCCTATTGCAACACACGGCTTCATCGCGGTGTTGTCCATAACGACGATCTGTTATATACAGGCATCTGTGATGCCAGCGGAGATGCAGAGTGTCTTTCCGATGC
This sequence comes from Candidatus Methanolliviera sp. GoM_asphalt, assembly GCA_902158745.1. Lineage (GTDB taxonomy): Archaea > Halobacteriota > Methanoliparia > Methanoliparales > Methanoliparaceae > Methanolliviera. The sequence continues at coordinate 5,298 of CABGHH010000105.1, read as the reverse complement.
CACTCCTTGGATTGATATGGGGGATCACGATCGGTTCAATAGGATCCTCTGTCGGCGATGTTCACTATGGAACGGAGAGGGAATTTCAAGACAGACCATTCGGAGAGGGCAAACGAGTGACATATCACGGTAAGATAACCAGGTATGCAGAATGCGGAATAAGAAATCAGAATGACATCGTATATTTCTGTGCGAAACACGGTGGCCCGGTGACCGGACTTGTATTTGGATCGATCCTATTATTTGAGAACTGGAGGAGTCTGCTCGGATTTATGATTGGTATGACTCCAGAGGCACAAGTCGGGTGGTCTATTGGGATTGGAGTCGGAATAGTAATCGTGCTGATCGTGATAAACTATCTGCTTGTCGGATTCGCGAGAAAGAAGTACGGTGAATTTGTAGGAGAATAAAAATGGATCTCATAGTTTTATTTATCTGTATCGTTGCAGGCGGAATATTAACGAGCATAGGTGTTCACATGATGCCCGTTGGGGGTGCTCCAGCTGCTATGGGGACAGCTACAGGAATCGCCACCGGAGTAACGATGATATCCACGGGAGCGGCAATGACAGGGCTTTTTACCGCTTCAACCGTGGAGACGATGACTTCGAATATCTGGCTGGTTGCTCTTTCAGGTGCTGTTGGTTCTATGTTGATGATGGCGTTCACGATGCTCGGTGGAAATATCATTTATATACTCGCCGCGGGAATCGTGCCGGTATCTGGAAGGGTGGATGTTGATCCAATAACGAAACGACCTTTTTTGCCATTTAAAACACCACAGACGGATGGCCATGGCACTCCGGATGTATCTTATATATCTGGAGTTATGGGCGCATTTCTTGGAGGATCTGGTGGAGCGTTGATATATTATGGGCTGGTAAACTATGCAGATTTCTCGGCGCCGTTGGCTGGAATATCTGCAATGGGAATATTCCTTACGAATGCCGTTCTCTCCGCGTATAATATCGGTGGGACGATCGAGGGATTCCACGATCCTAAGTTTAAATTGTTGCCGAGGGCATTAAAGGCCTGTTTCATCGGTTCATTGATATGTGCGGTATTTGCTTCTTTGATATCTTATGCAGGGGGTCTATAAATGGAAGCAGAAGAGAAATGAAAGAAAACGATTGGATTCGGATGGCCAGATCAAAGAAATTTGATGATCATAGCTTTGGCGGTATCGGTGATAACGGCGGTAGCAACGGAATTGCCCCCCGCGATAAAGGCAATTGGATTGATACTCGCAATTGCGTGGGGTGCAGATGTTGTTAGGACGATAACGCACTATGGGATCGGAACGGGTGTCCCATCCATTGGGATGCTTGCACTTGGAATGGGAATGGTCGGTGCATTCGCCGGAATGTCGATGTCTGGTTTTTTCCCCACCGGAGCTGGATCTTATGCTGGAGTCTTGATAGGAGTTGCATTGGTCGCGATCGGTGGACTCATATACGGCTTGGTGACAGTAAAGATCATCAAGATGGAGATACCGGTGTTGATACGTGGCTTAGCAGAATTGTGCACAGCAGGTGCCCTTGTTGTGATAAATGCTTCTTCCATGCTTGCTGGAACGTGGCATCTAGATGCTGTGCTGGGAAGCGTTGTTGCAAGCGGATGGATCGCAGTTATATTCATACTCTCTGCAATGGGGATGCTTCACCCGTACAATGCTTGTCTTGGGCCAGATGAAAGAAGGGGTAGGACATTGACGCTATCGGTCGAGATTGGGGCGATACTCTGTATAATTTTGGGCATCAACTTGGTATTTGTTGACCCGGTGGATGGATCGCTCTTAATTTTGGTCTCTCTGATTATCTGGATCGCTAGCTACGTTTCGTTCGTCAAAGCATGCATGAGAGAAGCATACGAGACAGTCGGGACAGGACTTATAAAGACGCTGGGTTGATAGATATGAACATCATAATTTCGGATAAATATAAGATCGTGCTGGATCCTAGGACGCTTACGGTTGGAGAAGCCGCACCGAACGTATATATATTGAATTTGGCACCGATAAAAGAGAAGATAGATGATTTAGAAAAGATATCAGACGATTTGATGGGATGCTTGGATCCCTATTCTGGTATGCTTGACTCACAGCCAAATAGAGAGGGTTCACTTGGGAGAGCAGGTTTTGTCACGATGATGATCGTAGGGTTGACTGCTGGGCTCGGAATTTTGGCACTGATACTTTTTTCTATTTAATTTAGAGGTGATAAAATGGCAGAGAAGAAAGAAGTTCCAGATGAGTGGCCGCCTGTGTCGGGTGAATATGCGATCGGTAATCCAGAAGATCCTGTCGTGGTCTCTTCGGTTGGTACATATTTCAAGGAAGATGAGGTGATCAGTCACGGTGCATCGATGGTCGGTCCCACGAAGACGGAGAACATCGGACTTGAAAAGATAATAGCAAACACGATCTCTAATCCCAACATAAGGTTCCTAATTCTTGCTGGAACCGAAGTGCCTGGGCACAGAACGGCTGGATCGATGAATGCACTATACAAAAATGGCGTTGATTCCGATTCGAAGAAGATAATAAATGCGCCAGGGGCTATCCCGTTCATTGAGAACGCATCGATGGAGGCGATCGAGAGGTTCAGGGAGCAGGTGGAGGTTATAGATATGATCGGCACCGAGGATCTAAGTAAGATCGGTGCAAAGATCAAGGAATTAAAAGAGAGGGATCCCGGGGCATTTCCAGAGGAACCGATAATTATAAAGTTGGGTGTAGAAGCCGCGGAGGAAGGAGCTTTAGCAGAGATCCCCCTTGCGATGCCCGCAGAACCTTTCATGGACGTTATAAACAAGGCTACGGAGGAGATCAGGTATAAATCCCAGATAATTACGAGGGATCAAAAGCTGACGAGTGGAATTTCAGCCAATGCGATTCTTGGCATATTGACAGGAATCATCCTTGCGGTTCTCATAGCGTTGCCGTTTATAGGATTGATATAAGAGGTGAATAATGTAATGGGAATTATACAACAGACACCGGAAACCGCCCTTATAAATGCAAAGATCGAGGACGAAAGAAGGATGGTTACGATGATAGGTAAAGACACAAGGATGGCTTCTGGCCTTTGGGTCGGCTTTGTAAAAGGATTCTCGATAGGGATATTTTCGGGCTTCATACTGCTCGGATTAAAATTTTTCATGGGGTGATTAAATGGGTGAAGAGAAAAAATCTTTGGGTGCTCCTCAGACGATTACGCCACCTGAATACAAAGAACTCTTGAAGAAGTTAGATAAGGTGGATGAGAAGATAGAGTTCACGGCAGGCGAGCTCTCTCAGAGATTGGGTGATAGAATAGGTTTTTTGATCGGCTTACCTTATGGGTTGCTGATCGCTTTGTTTATTTTCATATTTTTTTTCGTGAGGTGAGATAGATGTTTATATACGACACGGAACAGAAGATATTTGATATAGCAGGATTGAAGATAGGGGGACAGCCTGGCGAAGTACCGACGGTCATGGCAGGAACGATATTTTATGCGGGGCATAAGATCGTCGAGGATGACGTGAAGGGAATAATAGATGAGAAGAGTGCCGAGACGCTGATAAATAAACAGGATGAGATGAGCGACATCACTGGAAATCCGGCGATTATGCAGATATTTGCGGAATCTTCTGAGGCAATGGAGCGATACATTGAGTTCTGCACGAAAATAAGTGACTCTCCTTTTTTGATCGCTTCGACAGAAGCAAGTGCGAGGATTGCCGGAACGAAATACGTTCAAGAAGTTGGGCTCACAGATAAGGCGGTATATAATTCTTTGAACGTCTCCTGTACACCGGAGGAGATGAAAGCCCTTAAAGATTCGGATATCTCATCTTCGATCGTTCTCGGTTTCAATCCAAAGGATGCGAGCGTTTCAGGTAAGGTAGAATTGTTAGATACCGGTGCAGGTCTCGTGGATAAGGGATTGCTCGATCTATCTGAAGATCTCGGGATAACGAAACCTCTGATAGATCCTGCTTCGATGCCGATAGGTGCAGGTGCAGGTTCTTCGGTTGCATCGGGATTCGTGATAAAGTCGAAGTTCGGCGTTCCTGTTGGACTTGGTATTCACAATGCACCATCTTCCTGGGTCTGGTTGAAGGAATACCGGAAGGCTCATGCAGAACATCCTGAGAGAGGTGTCTGGATAGGAGAGGGAGGAGATGTTTATAGGTTCTGTGATATCGGTTCCAACGTCGTTCCGATAATCGCCGGTCAGGACTTCGTATTGTACGGCCCGATAGAGAACGCGGCGATCGCGTTTCCGCTATGTGCAATGGCAGACATAATCGTTTCGGAGGCAAATCAGGTAGAACACGGTATAACACCGATAGAAAGTCATCCGTACTTTAAGATGTCTGAGTGAAAACCCTAAAGGGTTCTTCACTCCCATGTGCTACCAAAGGTAGCACTTTTTTTAAATTTTTATTTTGGCTGATTGAAAGTTGCAAATAATAGTAAATACCAATTATTGAAAGGAGATGAAAAAATGTTTAGAAATTTGAAGAGGATGCTGGATGACGAAAAAGGGTTTGCAACATTAATATGTGCTCTGAACGCTTTTATGTCTGCGTTGATTTGCTGTCAGCTATCCGAAGCATTACCAAAGATATTAAACGCAACATCGGGATGGAAATCTTAAAAAATTTTTACTGTTTTTCTATTTTTTACAAATCCTTTCACTTTATTTATCTAAAATCCACAACCTCCTTTTTGGTCTTCTTCTCTTCTTTTGATGTCCCAGATCTTCTTTAGATATTCCACTGCCTCTTCTCTATATGAAATTTTTAAGCCATTCGATGACCCAATTAGCTATCGTGCTACCATTTGGAAGATCTCTAAGCATCTCGGGAAGCGTGCCGCTAAACGTGCTCCAAAAACCTAACGCAGGTGAGTGGTTGGAGCACTATGTCGAACAAGCCCGGTATAACCCCACAACACCCGCAACAGCATGGGCATGTGGCGATCCACACCAGGTGCCCCAACCACAGAAACCAATCGAACATCTTTAGCCGATCTCTCCTTTATACTTTAACTTTTTGCTTTTACGGCACAATCCGAAAATCTAGTGATGATTTGTTCTTTTTCTCCTGACGACTTCGTCGTGGGATCCCAAAAATCGAAGATTTTTGAGGACATTGAAAATTTCATTGAAAATTCTCCAGAAATAATATAAGCGAAAAGTTCCTTCAGAAATGTTTATAATTCTGAAAGAGCATATGAGCTATGATCAGAATAACGCTCAACTTACAAAACTTTTCGCAGAAAGATGCTTTAATGCAGATCTTTGAAA
>CABGHH010000104.1 GCA_902158745.1 Candidatus Methanolliviera sp. GoM_asphalt | reverse complement strand
CAACCGAGAAGATCACATGCGTAATTTATCATGGGAATTCCTAAAAGAGCCCCAGAGCTCAAATACCCATGGTGCTTCTCGACCTTTTGAATCTGTTCATCTATTTCAGTTTTTTTCATCTTATCACCTCAGTCGCAAATCTTCGATTTTTGAGCACTTTTAGAAATGAAAGATTTCAGTGCCTGAAACACCTCTGCCCAGTAAAGACCATAAAAACACCGTACTCGTTCGCCGCCTCTATCACCTCATCATCCCTTATAGATCCTCCTGGCTGAACTATTCCTCTTATCTTAAATTCTTTTGCGACGTCTATCGCATCCCTGAAAGGAAAGAATGCATCGCTTGCCATGATCGAATTATTTATATTCTCCTTTCCTTTGTGCGTTGCGATCCACGAAGAATCTACGCGTGCCGTCTGTCCTCCCCCGATTCCGACCGTTTTCTTCTCCTTCACAAAGACGATCGCGTTTGATCTGACCCACTTTGCACATTTAAAACCGAATACCATAGATTCTATATCCTCTCTCGACGGTTTATTCTCGGTTACGACCTTCCACTCATCCGGGATCATCTTCGCATCATCCCTCTCCTGGATAGATAGTCCTCCAGAGACGCTTCTAAAATCTAATCTTCTATCATCTTTAAAAGGTGAATCCTTATTCAATCCTCTAACTTCCAAAAGAATCAGGTTCTTTCTTCTCCCAAGAATTTTAATGCTTCTCTCTTCAAAGGACGGTGCTATCACCACCTCAAGAAATAACTTTGAGAGCTCTTCCGCCAGATCTTCTTCTAATTCTCTATTAACGCTCACAATGCCTCCAAAAGGAGAATAAGTGTCCGTAGCAAAGGCATCTCTCCACGCCAAAACCAGATCATTGGAAGATGCGATCCCGGTCGGCGTTGCGTGTTTCATTATCACGATCGTCGGATCATAAAACTCCTTTACGCATTCTATCGCATTGTTGGCATCCATTATATTATTATACGAGAGTTTTTTCCCGTGTATCTGCTTTGCCGATGCGATACACGGCTCATTCGTATCATTTATGTAAAAAGCGGCCTTCTGATGATAATTTTCCCCGTATCTCAAATCTTCTGCCTTTTTAAAGCTCAAATTTAATATGTCTGGAAATTTTTCTTCTTTCTCGGAGACCATCTCGGATAAGAGGATGTCATATCTTATCGCATAATTTAATGCCTTCGATGCGAGTCTCTTTCTATATTTTAGATCCAATTTAGACCTTTTGATGACATCTAACAGATCTTCGTAATCCTTTGGGTCTATGAGGACGACACCACGATCATAATTTTTTGCGGCAAGGCTTATCAGTTGAGCGTGATCAAAATCTTTCATCGCTTCTCTCACCTCATCTTTTAAAGGATCTATCGGCTTTAAGTTGGACACCAACAAAAAATCTTCTCTGCCATCAAGCATCTCGCAAAGATGCGAAAAGGAATGTTTTGATAGATCTTTTACGCTGATATTATCCTTGATTAAAAGTTTATACGTCTCGTCCATCGATAGAACTTTAACTCCAAGATCTAAAAGGCCTCTTGCGAATTCCAGAACCCCATCATTCTTCCAAGCGTTCAAAAATGCACTTTTTATCTTCATCTATCTCTCCCAGGTGGTCATTGGTATTTAGATTTAAATTTTTATCTTTGAAGATAGAGGTATTAGAGATAAAAAGATATGCTGTCATTCGCGGCTCGACCTCAGTTCAATTTCTCTTAAGTTTTTCTATCGCAGAAATCACTTCGGACAGCACGCATCCAACATCGCAGGGAGAAGACCAAAACTCTCTTCCATCGCTCTCATACAGAATTTAAATATCCAGCCCATCTCCTCACTTCCCAAGCGACCTCAACGCAAACTCGAAGCAATTGTCTATCAACGCGACCGATATACTCTCACAGTACCTCTCACAAAGTCCCATTTTTATTTATCTCCATTTGTTTACAAGATAAACATATACACAGGTAGTATTTAAGTCTTTTTGTTAAACAGAAAGACATAAATATTATAAGTTAAGACTATAAAAAGGAGGATTAAATGGAAGAAGAACGGATGATTGAGATGATATTAGAGAAGATGGATAGGATGCTCGAGTTGGAAAAAGAGATACTTGGAATAGTTTCTATAGAGAAAAAGGAATTGAAGCCTCTGGATGCATTAACCTTATTGGATCTACCTGACCATCTGAGGAAGAGCGCTATGGTGATGAACAAGCTAAAAGAGGCAACTGCAAAAGAGGTGGCAGATGAAACGATGCGGGAGAGATCGATAGAGAGCGCCTATCTGAATCAGCTACATCGAGAAAACTATCTCTTGAAGAAGAGAGATGGAAGAAAGGTCATCTTCTATTTCCCGAAGGAATAAAAAGGTTTATATGCTTTATGAGAATGGATCATAAACGCGTGTGTTCAAAAATTTTGGGTCTAAAGAGGTCTTTGGATGCAGACGAATCTTTGATTCGTCGTGCTCGAACGGAGTTCGGCATGCGACGAAATCGAAGATTTCGTGCCGTGAAAATGTTCCATTTTCACATGCCAAAAACTTCGTTTTTAAGCACCTTAAAAATCGGAGATTTTTAAATGAAGACGATAACTATACATTCTTATAGGGGAGGAACGGGAAAGACGAACATCGCGTTGAGCATGGCGGAATGTTTGGCACAAAGGGAAAAGCAGGTTTGCCTGATGGACTTTGACTTTAGAGCCCCTTCTTTGGGATCGTTCTTCGGGTATAAGCCGTCTAATTATATAAATGACTTCTTGGAAGAGAGATGCGGCATAGAGGATCTGTTGGTGAGTGTCGAGGAATTTAACGATAGATTATTTGTAGGATTCGCCTCTTCAGAGATTAGGGATATAAAGGAAGCGATGAAAGAAGATAAGAAGAAACAGATGAAGATATTAAGTAAAATATTGAATGGAAGAGATTCTCTAAAGGATAATATGGATTATCTTATCTTTGATACTGCTCCTGGCCTTAGGTATTCCTCCACAAATGTAATATTAAGCTCCGATCTCGTTTTATTGGTTGCAACGCTGGACAGATCCGACCTTGCTGGGACTAAAAGAATGATAGAAGAGATACACGAAATTTTAAATATGCCACACTCCGTAATTATAAATAAAGCTCCAGCGGGGATTTCTGGCGAAGAGGTTTCGAAAGAGATTGGGGATAAATTATCTCAAAATATGATATGCACGATACAGTGCTACTGTGAAGTTATGAGCTTACGCGGTAGAGAGACGATCTTTCATCATCAGCCAGAACACCCATTTTCGAGGGCAATCGAAGAGATCACAGATAAAATCTCTTAAAAACCTTCATGGTAAATCTTTCTCTCCCTCTTCCGTCAATTTTATAAATACATCCTCCAACGTGGAAGATGATGAACTCTCCGATAACTCTCTCAAGTCGTCCAACGTGCCGGTTGCCATGAGCTTACCCTTATTAAAGATCCCAACGCTCGTGCACAACCGCTCCGCCACGTCGAGTATGTGTGTTGAGAGGAGTATAGAAGAGTGATCTTTCGCTTTTTCCCTAAGAATGTCCTTAAAATCTCTCTGGCTCTTTGGGTCGAGTCCGGTGAGCGGTTCATCCAAGAGCAAAATCTTTGGATCGGCGAGAAGTGCCGCGGATATCGCTACTTTCTGCCTCATCCCGTGTGAGAGGGAACCTATGTAGCTCTTCAACTTCTCTTCCAATGAGAAGGTGTGAGTAATCTCTCTGATCTTCTCATCTAAAACGTCTTTTTCGACCTTTTTTATTCTTCCAACGAACGTTAAGAACTCTTTGATAGTTAGATATTCATAGAGCGCAGGACTTTCTGGAAGATAGCCCGTACGACCCTTATACTCCATCAAATTCTCGCTTCCCAATACCGTGATCCTTCCCCCGCTGGGCTTTAATAGTCCAATGAGCATCTTGATAGTGGTGCTCTTTCCAGCCCCGTTTGGGCCCAAGAGCCCAAATATCTCTCCCTCTTTGACGTTCAAGTTAAGTCCATCTACCGCTACAAATTCCCCAAATTTCTTCGTCAGATCATAAGTCTCAATGGCTGACATGATAATCACCTAAAGGATGTAAAAATATTTTTCACTTCTTTTAAAGGAAATTGCCCCGGTGCTTTCTTCTCTCCTACGAACGCGTAGGTGAATAGAGAGCCATAAAACGGCAGTGTTATCCTTGAGATCTTTCCTACCTCTCCCATCGATATACTTATGATCGGAGAATTTTCCATCGTCATCTTTTCTAATAATAGAACGTCTGACATCTTTTTTGCAAAAAATGCAACCTTTGCCATCTCACCAGCGTCTTTACATTCTCTTATGATTCTTCTCATCTCCGCTTCCGGAGGCGTCTCTTCGAAATCGTGGTATGAAACGATCGTCTTTATCTTCAAATCTTTACAGATATCTCTCACCTTTGAAAGATTCTTCGAAGAGAGTTCTATATCGACGTAGTCACAAAATTTTAGCACAGATCTCAGCAGATCGAACTGTTCATCCTCCTCGCAAAATCCTCCCTCTGCCTTTATCCTGCACGTCGCGATGATCGGTTTATCCACCGTTTTAGAGAAAGATATAAAAAACTCCTCATCAGGTCTTTTTACCATGTCTATTCGCAATTCTATAATATCCGCTCCCTCTTCTTCTGCCTTGATAACTTCTTCTATGCTGCTGACGGATGCAACAATATTGAATGGATTCATATAAGCCTATGGTTTTAGTTACATTCGCAAATGCATACGAATCTTTGATTCGTGGCACAGAAAATGTTCCATTTTCCCGTGTTCCATTTGCGAGTTTGCGAACCGAAGGTTCGCAATCAAATCTTCGATTTTGAGCACTTCACTTTCTAATATATACCCTCTAATATTAAATTCTTTCTCAAGATGTCAAGCCAAATATTATATAACGTTTTGTGTGTTTGCGACGTTGCGAGAGGAAATTTGGACGGAGTGGAACGGAGTCAGATACGCTTCTGTTGGGCGAAGTTTTATCATTTGTAAATCCGAGCATATATTAGAGGTTCTTTAGCATATTCCCTAAGTTTCGTAGCGATCCTATCCTACATTTCTTTATCAATGTTTTCCAAGTCTTTCAACGCCTTTTGAGTAAATACCACCTTATGCATCAAAGATTTCCTCAACTTGAAAGTGCCGATATATCTTCGATTAAATCTTCCAAAGCTTCCTTGACTGTATCTGATATTAAAGATCGCAACTCTCCAACAGTTAAATCCTTTACTTTTGTTCCCATAAGTAAACACCTCCTTTTATAAAATTTGAATGTATCTATAAAAAATTTTGCCTAACGGTTTGCGGATAAAAGAAGTTGCCGAAGGCAATTTGGGCGAACTAATGCAACGAAGTGAGCCGTTTATCCGCGGTTAAGTGAGACGAGCCGTAGGCAAGAGTGCAACGTGCCGACGAACTCCGAAGGAGTGAGGAGAGTTCAGAAATCCGCCGACTAATTAAATTCTTTGATTGTCTGTTTAATGGCAGAGTCCAATCTTTCAGGTTCATCAGTACCTAACCTATATCTTTTACCATTTTTCATCAATATCTCAACAGAAGACAACCCCGAAATATTGTACAGCCAGCCATACGAAGTTAAGCTAATCCGCCAACCATAATACCAAGGATTTTTTGCAACGCGGCATGGCCTGATATCTTCTAAATTAAAATTTTTACTAATAATCCCAAGTTCAAATCTAATAGTAAGCTTGGTTTTATCTATTTCTATTGTCAAAGATGGAAACAGCACTAAACTTAGTAATAAAAAAATAAATAAAGCTAACACAATTGGCGTAAATTCATAAACAACTCCAACAAAGAGCAATATTAATAATGAAATACTTAATACAACATTGAACACATATCCAATTTGCGTATGCT
>CABGHH010000103.1 GCA_902158745.1 Candidatus Methanolliviera sp. GoM_asphalt | reverse complement strand
CCGCCTGATCGTTAGAGACGCATCTCCAACAGAAGATACGGAAGAAAAGTGGAAGAATAACGAAGATCTTGTTTATGGAACCGAGATCAAGGGAGAGAATACGATCAATCGTATAACATCCATGGCAAATCCAAGGTTCATAGAACGCGTCCCGGCCGGATCAGAATTCAATTTTGAGATGATATATTCGGTATATCAAAAGGAAGATTATGATATGTTAAAGATGTTATTTGAGGGAATGTACCTTTTGGAAGATGATTATATCGGCGCTTCTGGTTCAAGGGGTTATGGAAAGATAAAGTTTAAAGATTTAGAGTTCAAACAGAAGACTAAAAAGGATTATCAAGAAGGAGACGATTGGGAGGATGTGGAGGGTGAAAAGGATCTAAAAACTCCGGGAGAGATTCTAAATTGGCTCAAGAACCAAAGTCGCAAAGAAGGTTAGAGGAGTATTATGGAGATCGTATATATCTGTCCGAAGTCCTGTTTCCCTCTGGATTTATCATCTAACAAGATATTTGGAGCTATCTGCGTTGGGATCAGGGCTATCTATGGGGAGGAGGAACTTAATGAGATGTTGTCTCTCTTTCACGGCAACGATATTCCATTCATAATATCCTCTGCGTTTCCATTTGTAGATGGTCCCAAAGATGAAGAGAAACACCATTTCTTCCCAAAACTCATTACCGAACCGGATAAAACCGAAGATTTGGGTTCAGCAAAGAAATTCAAGAAGGTTGAGTATGTGGATGAGAGCATATTCAACGGGTGGATCAACGGTAAAATAGCTGAATCGGCCATAATCAAGGTATTTGATGATAGATATAAAACCAAAGATAAATTGCTCTTTTCAAAAGGCGTAGAGTTGAAGTTTAAATTGGCGGTTGGAGATGTACCACACAACCAACTGAACAGGCTTTCATCTCGTTCTGATAATTTTTATTATTCAAAAGGCAGATATTTTGATAACGCCGGATTATTCTTCTTAATCAGGTTCTTCGATGATAAATTTAAATCCAAAATCAAATATGCGTTGAGATTCATAGAGGATAGAGGTTTTGGAGGAGATATATCGAGCGGAGAAGGTCAATTTGAGATTAAATCCGAGATGAAATCCACAGAGATGATTGATGAGCCAGATGAGGCAGATACTTTCACCACTCTATCTCTTTACTCTCCCACCGATGAGTTCAATTCTTTTGATAAAGATCGGATATGGTATGAAATGGTGAAGTTACGGGGCAGATGCGGTGATGGGGTAATGAAAAAATCTCTGCTGATGCTTAAAGAAGGCTCTACATTTCCTATCATAGATCGAGAATTTTACGGCAAAGTTCGGGAGGTTAGACCAGATCCAAGACGGATGGTAGAGTATGGGATCGCGTTTCCAATAAAGGTAAAGATTAGAATGAATGGAGAGGAATGATGATATGATCTGCAGATTGGAGGCAATCACGCCGATACATATTGGGACAGGATATCAGATCGGAATGATGGATCTAATCCAATACGGGAAGATGGCGTATCTTCTCAACGTGAGAGAACTGTTTATTTTTTTGAAAAAAACGCATGGAACAAATATCTTAAAAAAGTTTGAAGGGTTTGTAAAGGATAAAACCAAGACCCAAAGCAGAGGAAGAGGATTAGAATTAACTCTGAACAAATTTTTTGATGAAAATTACATATCTATAGAGGAGATCATAGAAAACCCCTCTATGGTAAAATATAAGGTTCGTGCACCTTTCGATGTGAGCGGAGATATAAGAGAGCATATAAAAACAGATAATATTCCTTATGTCCCGGGATCAAGTTTGAAGGGGGCCATCCGAGGGGCCCTGCTGTGGTATCATGTTAAAGCTGATGCCGATAGATTGATAAGTTCGTTGAAAAGAGATTTAAGCCGTCCCTCAAAGAAAAATATTGGGAAGAGGTTTGTAGATGACTTCTTCAGCACAGATAGCAGAAAGTATGATGCAAAATATGACATTCTAAAATTTCTCGAGATCTCCGATTTCATGCCTCTTAGTTACGATCTATCCATCGAGAATGTGAAGACATACTCCCTGAAGCACGATGGGTTTGAGGCGAAACAGTATGATAATTTTGTGGAGTCGATGAAGGGATGCATGGAGGGAAGGATCGGTCTCTCTTCTCAGATAAAAGCGGCGTTCAAGGATGAGAGAGAATATCCCCTCCTGAGAGATAAATTGAATATTTTAGGGCTAAAAAGCGATTTAAATGAAGAAGATATGGTAAATCACATAAAAGATGTTATGAAAGAATTTAATGATTGGTGTTTGACCAAAGAGATAGAATTATGCGAAAAAGCCAACGACAGTAATTTTTCTATGAAATTAGACAGATTAAAAAGACCCAATAGAGAAGAAGGGCTTATAAGAATAGGATTTGCCGTAGGGACAATCTATCAGACATTGATTAAATTGATTGAAGAGAAAGATGAAGAATTATTCTTCAACATCATCGATAAATTGGAGTTGCATGGATTAAAAAGACAGAAATCGTATTTATACGGTAACAATTTAAGAGAAATTCCCTATCCAAAATCTATCGAGTTTACAATGTATGGTGAGCCTATGGGATGGCTAAAATGGGTGTAGCACTCTTCATGACGGTTGGAACCGGAAGAAGAGACCAGGAAAGTGTAAAAAGTTTGGCTCACGGTCTTTTACACGCCATAACAACTCATAGACCCGATAATATTGTATTTTTTGGTTCTGAAGAGAGTAAAAAGACTGTAGAATCTTTAAAGGAGCAATATTATGAAGAGAAACAAGAAGAACTGACCAATTATGAGTTCATCAAAATCGATAAGATAGATAACTTTGATGAATGTTTTGATAAGATAAAAGAGAGGATAGAAGAGTATGAAGATGAAGGGTGCGAAATAATCATAGATTATACGTCCGGAACGAAGACGATGACGATGAGTGCCGCGATATCTTCCGTGTTATATCATAAAAAATTGACCCTCATCAATGGAAGGCGGGGTGATAACGGTCTTGTGATTCCAGGAACAGAGAGGGTCGTCGAACAAAATCTCTACTCTGCTTATGATAAACTCCTCTTCGACGATATGAAGAAGTCATTCAACCGGTATAGGTTTGGAGAGGCAAAGAGAATTTTAAATCAGATCATCGTATTGGAGGATAGAGAGAAGTATGAGCGGTTGATCGATGCTTACGCCTTATGGGATAAGTTTTGCCATAAGAAAGCGTTTGAGATACTGGAAGGGATCAAGGATGAACGGATTTCTCAAAATAAAGAGTTTTTGGGGCGATTATCGAATGATAAAAGAGATGCTGAAAGGTTAAAATATATACTGGTCGATCTGATCAATAATGCTAATCGTCGGATCGAGGAAGGAAAGTACGATGATGCCGTTGCTAGGCTTTACAGGACAATTGAACTCATTGCACAGATAAAACTGTTGGATTACGGATTGTGTGATATAGATAGAAAATTTACAATTAATGACCTGAAGGATAAAGGCGTAAGGACGGAATTTTATGAGAGATATGCCGATAAGAAGGAAGGACTTAAACTTGGTCTAAGAAATAAATTTGTACTGTTGAAGGATCTTGGTTGGGATGAAGTGGATAATATATATTTGGAGAATAAAAGATTGAAAGATCTACTTAAAAAGAGAAACAATTCTATTCTGGCGCATGGATTGGATTCGATAGATAAAAAAACGGCAGAAGAATTATTTAAACAGGTGAAGAGCCACGCGATCAATATAGCCCCAAATTTGGATGAATTGGTGGAGATGGGACGATTTCCAAAATTGTGAAACAAGATTATGATTTTAAAAACGCTAATTTTAATTCTAAAAACTCCTGAACCGGCTAAAGAGGATGCGAGCAAGCTCAGAGGCTACATAGGCAACGAATTCAAGGGTTATCCCATCTTACACCATCATATTGAAGATGCCGGATATGTTTATACATATCCTAAGGTGCAATACAAGATAATTGGTGGGACTCCGATAATTTTGGGGATAGAGGAGGGGGGAGAAGTTCTGAAGAAGATCTCGGATGATATAACGGAACTTCGGTTGGGGAATAGCAGATACAAGATTGAGAGCATACAGATGAATCAGATGAATGCGGAATTTGGAGATTGCAGGGAGAATTACCAATACAGGTTCTTAACGCCATGGTTGGCACTCAATCCTGATAATTATCAAAAATTTGGAGAGATTGGCGATTGGAAGGATAAGAAGATATTTTTGAACAGCATCCTCGTAGGAAACATCCTCTCAATGTGCAAGGGGCTCGATTTCATTGTGGATAGGCAGTTGTACGTTCATAGTTATCTGGACGAGACGACTGCAACGTACAAAGGGATCCCTCATCTTGGATTTATGGGCGAATTTAGAGTAAATTTTAAAATTCCAACATTTTTTGGTATTGGTAAGGGTGTTTCGCAGGGATTTGGAACTGTAACTGTAAAGGAGTCTTGACCGGTAGCAATCAGGATCTTTGTCTGTATGGAGATTTTAGTTAGACATATCTGTAATTGACGGGGTTTTCTGGCAGTTAAGAAGATAATCGACCCGAGACCATTCGTTCATGTACAAGACTTGAAAAACGGAGAAAGTGTGTATCATGCAGCTTGTAATCAACACCCGTGGATCCTACCTCAGAAAAAATGGCAATTGCTTTCTTGTAAGGACGGATGATAAGGTCTTCGAGGTATCTGCCAATAAGGTGGAGAGCATATTGATCACAACTTCCGCATATATCTCCACGGATGCGATCAAATTTGCCGTTGAAAACAACATCGATATCGTCTTTCTCGATTTCTACGGCAACCCTTACGGGAGGGTTTGGCACTCCAAACTTGGAAGTACGACGCTGATCCGGAGAAGACAGCTCGAGATCTATGATAGGAGAGAAGGTCTGAATCTTGTAAAGAGATGGAGCATTGAGAAGATAGATAATCAGATAGAACTGTTAAAGAGATTAAAACAGACCAGAACAAAGGAAAAAGGACAACTGGAGGGGTATATAACCAGAATAGAACAAATGGGAGATGAGTTGATGGAGGTAGAGGGATCAATCGATGAAGAGAGGCAGAGGATCTTGGGCTTCGAGGGGATGTCATCAAAAGTTTACTTTGAGGTGGTGAATCTCATCATGCCGGGCGGCTGGAAGTTCGATGGTAGAAGTAGGCAACCTGCTAAAGATGCGTTCAACTGCATGTTGAACTATGGATACGGCGTTCTATATTCGATGGTGGAGAAGGCGTGTATCATCGCGGGATTGGACCCCTATGTTGGATTTCTACATACGGACAACTACAATAAGAAGTCATTCGTCTTCGACGTGATCGAGATCTTCAGAACCCACGTGGACGAAACCGTGATCTTCCTTTTTACCAAACGGAAAGTTAAAAGCGTGTATTTTGACGAGATTAAGGGTGGAATGTCGCTAAATAAAGAGGGAAAAGCTGTACTCATCGAGGCGCTTAATCAAACATTCGAAAAGAGTGTGAAATATAAGGGCAGGAAGATAAAGATAAGAGATACCATCCAATTTAGGTTGCACGAGATCGCAAATGAATTTATAAAAAGGAGTGGTTAGATGCTCGTATGGGCAATATATGATATATCCGACGATAGAAAGAGGAGCAAAGTATCGAAGATATGTAAGAATTATGGCTTGTACCGTGTTCAGAAGAGTGCCTTTCTCGGAACACTCAATCGGAACGAATGGGACTCGCTGGCGCTCGAGTGTGAGGAAAATGTCGAAGAAGACGATGCACTTTATATCTTTCCCGTCTGCGATGAATGTTTCAAGAAGATAAAACTGATAGGGAAAGGATTTGATAAGAAATTGGTGAGAGATGAATTGGGTGTGAAATTCATCTGATCGAGAGGGCTATTGAAAGATGAAG
>CABGHH010000102.1 GCA_902158745.1 Candidatus Methanolliviera sp. GoM_asphalt | reverse complement strand
CGACAAGCTCTTCGTTATACTCACTCCAATTTCTCTTCTCTTTACTCTTTCTTTTTGCCATTTCTCCCATCCCCCATTGGCTAAATGTTAGTATGTATAAAAAACCTACGGTTTATTCAACACAGCAGTCTAAGGTGGATCCACTTCCGCACCAGATCGAGGCGGTCTATGGTCGTGTTCTCAAGCTTCCCAGAATTCGCTTTCTTATAGCAGACGATCCCGGTGCCGGAAAAACGATAATGGCGGGACTAATTATCAAAGAGCTAAAACTTCGCCAACTGGCAAAAAAGATCCTGACCGTTGCTCCTGGTCATCTAAAAGATCAATGGAGAGGAGAACTGCATGACAGATTTGATGAAAATTTTACGGTGATAGACAGAAGGTTCATGAACGCTCTGTATGGGGAGAATGCCTGGATTAGAGAGAACCAGGCGATAACCTCAATAGATTTCGCCAAGAAGGACGATATACGTTCATCTCTATCGACTACACATTTTGATCTGGTGATAGTCGATGAGGCTCATAAGATGAGTGCCTATCGCTATGGTGATAAGACCGAGGAGACGAGTCGTTACAAACTTGGAAAGATACTATCAAGGATAACCGAGCACCTCCTCTTCTTAACGGCTACACCACACAAAGGAGATCCAGATAACTTCAGGTTATTCCTGGATCTTCTTGAACCTGGATTTTTTGCCACGAACGAGATGGTTGAAGAATCTTTGAAAAATAAAGATAATCCACTCTTCATCAGACGTATCAAGGAAGATCTAAAGGACTTTGACGGAAAACCGCTCTTTCTGCCGAGACACGTAGAGACGATCTCATTCAATTTGGGGGCTAAATCTGCGGGAGAGAAGGATCTTTACAATAGATTGTCCGAGTATGTTGAGGTTCAGTACAACCGAGCTTTAACAAAAGACAAGAAGAGAAACGTCGCATTTGCTCTGGTAATCCTTCAGCGCAGACTGGCTTCGAGCACTTATGCACTGCTGAGATCTTTGGAGAGGAGGAAGAAGAGACTCAAAGATCTGATAAAAGGCGCAGAGGATAGATCATATAGAGACGAAGATCAAAAGAGTGTCTTTGACCTTGAAGACCTTGAAGATGTTGAAGATCTTAACGAAGAGGAAAGATGGAAAGAAGAAAATATCTGGGAAACGTTGAGCGTTGCCGAGAACAGAGAAGAGTTGGAAAAAGAGATAAATACTTTGGATGACTTGATACTCCGTTCTAAAGATATTATCCAAGGGGAAGACGAGCTAAAGTTAAAAGAACTTAAAAGAACGTTAAAGGATCTGGCTGAGAAGTATCCCACTAAAAAAGATAAAAAGATTCTGATCTTTACAGAATCAAA
Source organism: Candidatus Methanolliviera sp. GoM_asphalt (assembly GCA_902158745.1). GTDB lineage: Archaea > Halobacteriota > Methanoliparia > Methanoliparales > Methanoliparaceae > Methanolliviera. The sequence continues at coordinate 4,637 of CABGHH010000102.1, read as the reverse complement.
AGATACTCTTGACTATCTTGAAGATAAGATCAAGGGATGGGGCTATTCTGTAAATACGATACACAGACAGATGACGCTTGAAGAAAGGATCAAAGCCGAATCTGTATTCAAAGACGAGACACAGGTTATGGTGGCGACCGAGGCCGCAGGTGAAGGTATAAATCTCCAATTCTGCCATTTGATGATAAATTATGATATACCGTGGACCCAAACCGTCTGGACCAGAGAATCGGTAGGATCCATCGGTATGGTCAACAGAAAGAGGTCTATGTCTTCAATCTGGTTGCAGAGGACACGAGAGAAGGTAAAGTGCTCAAGCAAATGTTTGATAAGATAAACGAGATAAAACGTGCACTGGGCGATAATGTCTTTGACGTGATCGGAGAGGTCTTCCAAGAGAAGAACCTATTTCAGCTCTTGATGGAGGCTGCCGCCAATGCAAGAGATATTGACGATATCCTGAAAGATTTAGATATCAAGATAGACGAAGAATACATCAACGGAGTCAAAGAGAACTTAGGAGAGAGTCTTGCAACACGCTGCATAGATTATACCCGCATAAGAGAGATGGCAAAACGGGCAAGGGAACAGAGGTTAATACCCGAATATACCGAGAGCTTCTTCAAAAAAGCTTTTTTGATGGCGGAAGGAAAGATAAGAGAACTAAAAGATGGATTTTTGGCAATAGATTCGATACCTTATGAGATCAGAAGGGTTGCCGATGATGATATATTCAAAAAATCTTATGGCTGGCTACAGAGAAGGTATCGAAAGGTTACGTTCGATAAGGAGATCGCGTTCAAAAATCCCGATGCCACATTCGTATCATTCGGACACCCGCTCTTTGAAGCGGTGTTGATATGGATCGAGCGTAATTTCCAGATGGCTCCTTTAAACGGTGCTATCTTTTTAGATCCCGATGGAAAATTAGATGGATACATTCTATATTACGATGGCGAGATTGGAGACGGAAACGGAGAAGTTGCAGGCAGGAGACTTTTTGCTTTTTACATGGATAAAGACGGAAGAGAGATAGATGAGGTTTCTCCTTCAATTATCTGGGATCTTGCGGGTGCAGACGTAAAAGAAGATGAGAGAGTTAGTATGGATATTGAAGTTCTCAAGAGAGGCGTTTCTAATAGTGTGATCTCAAAGTAGTCGGAAATCGAGAATTTCCGTATCCCAAAAATCTTTGATTTTTGAGGACTTGAAGATTACAAGCGAGAGGTCTCTGAAGAAAGAGAGAGACAGGCAAGGATAAAGGAGAAGTATGGCGTAAGTTCGCTTAAGTATCTGATAAATAAACTCGATGGCGAGCTTATCTCTTACTATGATAGGAAAAATAGGGGAGAGAACGTCGATCTTGTGATAAGAAACAAAGAGGAGCGAAAAGAGGGATATATAAGATCACTCGAGGAACTTAAAAGAGAGATAGAGAAGGAGAAGAGCTTAACGATGGATATGCCGCACTTCGTCGGAATAATTAAGGTGATACCTTCCAAGGACAGATCGATGTATAGTAATGCCGAGGTGGAAGGTGTCGGGATGAGGGTGGCGATGAATTACGAGATCAAGAATGGAAGGACACCTAAGGATGTATCTGCCGAGAACCTCGGATTTGATATACGATCTAAGGATGAGAGAGGAGATTACAGATACATCGAGGTTAAGGCGAGGGCTGGATCTGGGAGTGTGGCGTTGACGCAGAACGAGTGGTTCAAAGCAAGAAGGTTTAAGGATGATTATTATCTGTACGTTGTCTTGAATGCTTTCGCAAACGCAAAGCCAGAGCTTTATGTTATAAGAAACCCTACAGAGAATTTAGAGGTAGAGAAGAAGGTTGAGATCGTCAGATATCTTGTGCCTCTAAAAGAGATAAGAGAGAAGGGGAGGAGAGGGGAGAATTAAATGAATAATTTAGATGGTAAGAGGTTCATCGAGGAGAGTTTTCCAGTCCGAGAGGTGGGCGCAGAAGGGGCAAGGGAGAAGAATATAAGGCATGGGCATATCTCAACATTGCATATTTGGTGGGCTCGCAGGCCTTTAGCTTCTTCAAGGGCAACAAATTACGCCTCTTTAATTAATGCACCCGATCCGAAAGATATTGATGAATGGGAGAGGACGAGGCAGTTTATTGCAAATTTTTCAAGGTGGGAGAACTCTTTAAATCAAGGTATGATAGAAAAGGCAAGAAGGGATATTTTAAAGGCTAATGGTGGCATACCGCCAAAGGTTTTAGATCCTTTTGCTGGTGGCGGTGCTATACCTTTAGAAGCGTTAAGATTGGGTTGTGAGACTTATGCAAGCGATATAAATCCTGTTGCTGTTCTGATAGAAAAGTGTACGCTTGAATATCCACAGAAGTATGGGAATTTCAAGAAAAATTTAGAGAAGAATGATGAAAAATGGGGGTTACATCCGATAGTAATAATAAAAATTTGTTGCTCGAAGATGTAAAACGATGGGGAAACTTTGTCTTAAAAGAGGCAAAGGAAGAGATCGGCAGGTTTTACCCAGAAGAGAACGGAGATATTCCTGTTGGTTATATATGGGCAAGAACGATACCATGTCAGAATCCAACTTGCGGTGTACACGACTTTCGTCGTGGCACGCAAAATGGAACATTTTGCTGTGCAGATATTCCCCTGATGAGACAGTTCTGGCTTGCAAAGAAGGATAAGAAGAAAGTTTCACTATTCCCTTATATTGATGATAGAAAGGTCAAGTTCAAGGTTGTTGGAGATAGATACGAACCACTGCCGGATAACTTTAAACCAGAAGACGGCACAGTATCAAGGGCCATTGCCACATGTCTGTGTGTGGTTCGGTGGTGGATGCGAATACGACGAGAAGATTGTTTCGAGAAGGAAAAGCTTCGCAGAGGATGGTTGCGGTAGTTTTACATAATCCAAAGAAGAGGGGAAAAAGTTATAGGATCGCGATAGAGAAGGATTTAGGAATTTTTGAAGATGCAGAGAGATATTTAGAGGAGAAGAGAGCAAAGTTGATGGAAGAGTGGGGGATCGATCCTGTGCCGGATGAGGAACTACCTCTTATGAGTGGAGTCTTTAATGTCCCGATTTACGGATTAAATAAATGGGGCGATCTCTTCAATTCCCGCCAGAAATTGGCATTGATCGCATTTACGGAGAAGGTTCGGCTCGCATATAAGAAGATGATCGAAGAAGGATACGAGAAAGAGTATGCGAAGGCGATGGTGAGTTATCTGGTGTTGGGGTTGGATAGAGTAATATTCTTTGTTAATAATCTAGCGGCTTGGCAAATAAATTCTGAAGCAACTTCTCCTGCAATGGTTAGACAAGCTTTAGGTATGATTTGGGATTATATTGAAATTAATCCAATTAGCGGTGCTACAGGAAGCTATTCAAGTGCTATTGAATGGATTTCTAAGGTCGCAAAACATTGTTCTCAAACTTACAACGCTCCCGCCACGCTCACCCAATCCTCCGCCACCTCTCTCTCTTATCCCGACAACTACTTCGATGCTGTCTTCACCGATCCACCATATTATGACAATGTTCCTTATTCTTATCTCTCCGATTTCTTCTATGTCTGGCTAAAAAGAACCGTTGGCGATCTCTATCCCGATCTATTTTCCACACCATTGACGCCAAAGAAGAACGAGATCGTCGCCTATTCCAACGGGCCCGGGGGGATTTGAAGAGGGTAAAAAATTCTTTGAAGATATGCTAAAAAGATCGTTTCAGGAAATTTACAGGGTTCTAAAACAAGACGGCATCGCAACGATTGTATATGCACACAAATCTACCGAAGGATGGGAAACCCTAATCAACTCTCTTTTAGATTCAGGATTGATTATGACAGGTGCATGGCCTCTAAATACTGAGATGAAGGCAAGATTACGAGCAAAAGATTCTGCCGCCCTTGCCTCTTCCATCTACATCGTCGCCCGCAAGATGGAACGCCAACCAACAGGATTTTATAACGAGGTAAAAGAAGAGCTAAAGAAGCATTTAAACAAAAAATTGAACCGTCTATGGCAGGAAGGTTTAAGTGGGGCAGACTTCTTCATATCTGCGATAGGTTCTGCGATCGAGATATTTGGAAAATATGAAAAAGTAATGGACTATCAGGGAAATATAATCCGTGCAGATAGATTACTTACAGATGTGCGTATCATCACAACCGATTACGCGGTCAGCCAAATACTGCATGACGGATTCTCTGAATCTTCTCGAGAATCTGAAAATATCTCTGATCTAACCCGCTTCTATCTTCTATTTAGATGGAACTACGGAGAGGCTAAATTGCAGTTTGATGAGGCAAGAAAGCTAGCACAGAGCTGTAGCATAGATCTATCAAAAGAATGGAACAAGGGTTTCATCAAAAAAGATAAAAATTTTATAAGCATACTTGGTCCACAGAAGAGAATATTAGAAGATCTCAAAGGATCATCTGAACTCATAAACGTTCTCCATAAATCTTTACTGCTATGGGAAAAGAATAAACGTGATGAGATGTTAGAATTACAATGACGTTTCCAATATTTAAATCTATCTATTGACTCCTCTTTTTAACACAAATATTTTAAAACCTTGTATCCATTCAGCTTTTGGGGATTGGGATGCAAAGTAAAAGAAGAAGATCGAAAGACC
>CABGHH010000101.1 GCA_902158745.1 Candidatus Methanolliviera sp. GoM_asphalt | reverse complement strand
AGACGGTAGATTCTTTTTCTATCGCAGAGGAGATTAATAGAGTTAGTAATAAAATAGGAAAGATAATGCCTATCCTGATTGAGGTAAATAGTGGAAGAGAACCGCAGAAATTTGGCGTTTTACCGGAAGATGTGGATGAGTTAGTGGTAAAAATATCCGCACTCGCTTCGGTCAAAATAGTAGGGTTGATGACTATGGGACCCTACGAAGAAGACATAGAAAAATCACGCTTATATTTTAGAGCGACAAAAGAAATATTTGAACGGATAAAAAAACCCGGCATACCCTCTGTGGATATGAGGTATCTTTCTATGGGGATGAGTGATTCATATAATATCGCAATAGAAGAGGGCGCAAATATCGTCCGCGTTGGAACTGGAATATTTGGTCCTCGAAGACGTGTTTGAATACAAAGAATAAAAATGGAAGAGCGAGGCATAAGTAAACAGGAGCTGAAATCGTTTCTCAAAGCGCAAAAGCAGAGGGATCTGACTTACCAAAAAGTTTTGAGTTCTATGTGCACGTATCCACACGAAATAGCGGTATATGCTCATAACCTGTTCTTAGACTCGAATTTAGGTGATTCGGGGCTATTTCCAGGTACAAAAGAGATTGAGGACGAATTGATACGGATGATCGGGGCGTTACTGGGCAATGAGAACGCACACGGCTATATCTCCACTGGTGGTACGGAATCGAATATACAGGCGATAAGGGCAATAAGAAACAGGAAAAGAAAGGAAGGACTGCAACAGATGAACATAATCGTGCCGAAAACAGCGCATTTCTCATTTGATAAAATCGAGGATATTTTAAGCTTGGAAGTAAAGAAAGCGGGATTAGACGATGAATTGCGAGTGGATGTGAATTTAGTGGAAGAATTGATAGATGATAATACGATAAGCATAGTGGGAATAGCGGGCACGACCGAATTTGGGCAGATAGATCCGATAACGGAGCTTGCAGATATTGCCCATAATAACGATATTTTCTTACACGTTGATGCTGCTTTTGGTGGTTTCGTAATTCCCTTTTTAGATGCTGAATACCAGTTCGATTTCTCACTTGACGCAGTATCATCTATTTCCGTAGACCCGCATAAGATGGGGCTGAGCACGATCCCGGCAGGATGCATCCTGTTCCGTGACGAGTCGTATTTAGCGGATTTAGCTGTGAATACACCTTATCTGACGACAAATGAGCAGTGCTCGCTGATAGGGACGAGAAGCGGTGCACCTGTCGCGGCTACGTATGCGGTACTCAAATATCTTGGTAGAAACGGCTTGAGGGCGATTGTAGATGAATGTATGCAGCAAACGAGGATGTTAGTGCGTGGTGCAAAGGCGATGGGCATTTACCCCGTGATAGAGCCTGTTATGAATGTGGTAACGTTGCTTTTTCCTGATGTTGATCGGGTGGCGAAAGCATTAGAAGCAAGAGGATGGCGAGTTTCTACGACAAGAGCGCCAAAGGCGCTTCGAGTGGTGATAATGCCACATGTGACTGAAGAGACGATAGAAATGTTTTTGAACGATTTGGAGAATGCAAAATGAAAAGTGCAAAAGTCAAAATTCAATGGATGGGTCGAGAAAATAAATTATTGACACAGATTAACGCAGATTAACGCAGAAGAAATCAAATTAGTGTAAATCCGTGTAAATCTGCGTCCTAAACTAAATTAAATAGTTAGAACTTGTTGTACGTTATATACAACCAAAAAGGATAGCCGCAGAGGCCACAGAGCACACTGAGGGAAAATCTTTTTGTACTGTTATGTTTATAGGTTTATGTGGTGATGAAAAGAATGGGGGAGAAGAAACATGGCAGTCTTCTTGTTGTGGGCGTTCATATCTGCATTAAGATTTTCAGTTTCGCTTTACATGTATGTGCCTTAGGTCATAGGTCTAATTACTGAACGTGCAGAGAAAATGCGAAGAGATGTAATACTTATATTGCTGCTTTACGCGGTGATTTTATGTTATATATTCACGCCGGTAGTCCTAGCGAATGCAAAAGGGTACGAAGTGACTCTTGTTTTACCGGATACGTGTGGAATAGGGACGGATTTGCTTATCAAAGGCAGAGCTACTGGTGGAGACACCGTTGATATCGCAATTGGTGATACAATGGCTGCAGTTGATATACCTATAGATAAAAACGGTAGATTCACTAGGGGGGCGTCACAGAATAAGTGTGCCAAGTTCATGACGACGGATAGATAGTATAGTTCCATTCTCCATGGAAGTCACTGCGTTTAATGTTGACTGCTTCCAGCTCTTCCTTCGAGATTTTACGGCCGATAGGGTATGTGTTGGTGTCGAGTTCGCAATGTATCCCGAGTCCGTTTTTTGTAGTCGTAGCACCAATGAGATTCACCATCACTTCGTGACTGACGAGCGGCTTTCCTCGCCAGTTTTGAGTTATAAAGGAGAACATGTGGTGTTCGATTTTGTTCCACTTACTCGTTCCTGGGGGGAAATGACAAACGGAAATCGGAAAGCCGAGTTCATTGGCAAGGTTCTGAAGCTCCATCTTCCAGAGCCTGACACGATAGCCATTACTACCGCCTCCATCGGCCGTGATAAGTAATTGCTGGGCATTGGGATAGAGCTTCCGCCCCATCGAGTACCACCATCGGCGAATGGTTTCGAGAGCGAAAGCGGAAGTGTCATGATCGATTCCAACGCTGATCCATCCTTTGTTTTGTCCCGGATCATACACGCCATAAGGGATTCCTTTTCCTATTGCCATTGATAGGAAGTCATAAGTATTAACTTCTTCATTCATTCCTTTTGGCTCCCACTCTTGCCCATCATTTTTAAAGTTTCCCACCAATTCCTTCTTCTTTGTATCAACCGAAATTACCGGGTCGTTGGTGGCAATCTGCACCTGAACCTTCCTGTTGATGTATTCGAACTGGGCGTCACGATCAGGATGGCTTGTCCCCTCTAGCGTCTTTTTGTTAGCCTTAAGACTATAGCCTAAATCATGGAGAATCTCGGCTACCATGCGGTGGCTCGTCTGATGTCCCATCCCTTTTAGCTCATCAGCCAGCCGACGAACGCTTTTGCATGTCCAACGCAGAGGAGAATCGGGATCCCCACGCGTGAGTGGGTTAACCAGCTTCTCAAGATCAGTCTTCAGTGTAGGGTCTGTATCTATCATTTTCTTTCGTCCTCCGCCTTCTCTTCGTATCTGCTTCTTTCCACCCACCGTAGGTACAACCAGCTTCTCCTTCAGCTCTTCTGCGCCGATGCGAATCCCCCGGCGCGATACTCCAGTCGCTCGTGACACCATCGAGGGTCCGCCATAACCAATAGCCTCCGCTTCGGCTGCCGCCACGAGGCGACGCAGCCGCTCATCAAGCACCCACTCTAACGCCTGAAACTTTTGCCTTATCATAGACTCATCATTCTTACATTGCATGTAATTTCAATAAGTGGTAGTTGATATAGTTATTTCGTGACGCTCCCTTAGCTCCCGCTTACCCATTTTTTCTTGCCTGCCATTCATTCATACTATTGACAGTTGTATTATAAGACCCATTCTTTCAAAAAGTTTTAAAAGCTATACCAACAACTTTTTTACTTTCAGTAAAAACCGTATTTTTGTTTTTCTTTTAGTTCCCGCTAATAATCATACAAAGTCGTTCTGCCATGGCACCATCAGCGGATAAAAATCCCGTATTTGATTTACGAATATATTTAAATGTTTGTATCTTTTTGTAAGTAATTACAACGGATGTGATAATGATGACAGTAACTGTAGAAATGGAGATATTTGTAGATGGAGACGAGATAGACACAAACGAATTCGTGCAAAATGTGATGGGACGAGCAATTGCCGGTGCTATTTCTGCGTTGAAGGGAGTTACGGATGACTGGCAGGAGATCGGAGTAAAAGTAAAGAGGAAGTGAAAAGATAAATAGAAGGCTCTTCGCTATTTTATCTGGGTAATAGGAACTTTAAGTAGCCCCATTGGAGGTTTATCATAGTGAAATCACATTAATGATTTTCGAATCGTAACTCTACAAATACCAAGCATCTACTTTCTCGCACGCGACCCGCCTAATAACTGTTTCCCACTTCGTGTAACTCGCTCCTGTACAAGTATACCCAGAGACACGATAATAGGTGTGAAGAACACCGCATAAACTAGTCCTATCGCTGCAATTATACCGAAATCCTGCACAGGCACAAGCGACATCGAAGTGAGCACTAAAAAAAAATGTACAGGATGGTAAAGACTAATATAAGGTTTATCGCAGTCGTTTCCGCACGGCTCTCTTCCATCAGTCGGTCCATCTGCGAAAAAAGTGCGGAAAAGCTCGCGTGCTTGAACGTGGCTTCGTCCGGCGTTTCTATAAAGGAAATCGCGTCGTCTATCTGTTGAACCAATGTCTCCTCTATCCCGGTATCCGTCTTTATAATAACTAGCGCTGCAGTATAGTCATCAGTAACAAAAGTCTCTCGCCTGTCCTTTGGAATCGCCGCAATCAACTCTTCAAGCGTATTTTTATCCGCTGGAATCTCTTTCAGCAGATTATTTATTCCTGTGACTTTAACAACCCCTGGCACACTCCTAACGCTCTCTTCTATCCTTTCCAGCGCTTCCATAATCTCTGACGTTCTTATATCGTCCGATTGAACCAGAATCGTTGAATAATCATAATCGCAGAATTCATCATCAACAACTTTCCAGGCCACCATTAACTGATCACCCTCATGCATCCACATCTCCTGTTCGCTTTCGCTTTTAATCATACCCACGCCGGCAAAGATAGGAATTAGCGTGATTGCAATGATAATAATCGCGCCAAGAGACCTTGTAAGCGAATAATTCGCCACTCTTGCCATCAGCCTCTGAATAAGCCGCTCGGTGCCAAGTGTGCGCGAGAACCAGGAATAGTCCAGCGTCCTGGCTCCCCCTCCTACTCGCTCTTCGAGCGGTCTTGAAAGTATCCCCTCTTTTGTGCTCCCAAGATCAAGCACACTTGTAACGCTTTTTACACCCGCGACATCTGATACCGCGTCCACCAGCTCCTCAGTCATTAAGAGTATATCCTCTTCAAGCACTGTTTTTGCGGTGATACGGTCCACCATAATAAGTATCTGCGCCGTGTTAGTACCTGGAAACTCGGATTGCATAAATCGAATCTCTTCCATGTAGTTTGTATCTATCTCCGTCTCTTTTGCACTTATAAAGGACATTGAAGCGATAATAAGAGCGATTACGATAATAAAAACCAAGGACAAAATCATATACATAGATCCCGCCTACTTGAGGACATACTTTACGAAATATCCCCAAAAAATCGATTTTTCTAGATGGCCAGACCCGATTGATGGATTGCCCGAAAAGTTAGAGAGAGCTGATGTGATCCTATTAACGCATCACCATATGGACCATTGTAAGAGTGTTACAGTAAATAGACTCAAGGATGCAGATACATTGGTAATGGCTCCTAAGCGCTGCATCAAGGAATTAGGCAAAGCTATAAATGTTGTTGCGTCCGGAGACGAAATAACTTTTGGCAATATAAAAATAAAGGCAGTTGACGCTTACAATACCGAACAAGGCAGTTCTACCAAAAAAGTGCATCATAAAGGAATTGGTGTAGGCTATTTAATAACCATAGGCGGCAAAACGATTTATCATGCTGGCGATACGGACTTTATACCCGAGATGCTAGAATTTGGAGACGTAGATGTAGCTTTACTCCCTATTGGAGGAACGTTTACAATGGACATTCAAGAGGCGGTTGATGCTGCAATAGCAATTAAACCCGAAATTGTTATTCCTATGCATTATTTGAAAGCGGACTCAGAAGAATTCAAGGAAAATGTAGATGCAAGATCGAATATTAAGGTAGTGCCATTGCAGATAGGCGAAGTTTATTTAGTTCGGTATTAACATCTGTAGAGGGAATTATAATCATAGGCCCTTTGTATTGGAAAAATTCCCCGAATAGGTCATTTTGAAAGAAGTGGTATAAACCGATTCTTTTAGAGCTGTTAAATAAAGCAGAGAATAGGTTAAGGACGAATAGCGAGTATGGGACGATTATTGCATTCAAAG